>CAZEFU010000063.1:0-8460 GCA_964511515.1 uncultured Wenzhouxiangellaceae bacterium | reverse complement strand
CGCGGGTTTCGATGCACTCCGTTGACTACAAATTCGTAATGCAGATGGGGGCCGGAAGCTAAGCCAGTTGCACCAACAGTGCCAATAGTTTGCCCCTGGCGCACGCGTTGGCCATTTTTTACTTTACGTTTGGTGAAATGTAAATATTTGGTAACGATGTTGTTGGCATGCTGAATAAAAACATGATGGCCATTGTATTTGCTATATGCAGAACGGATAACCTTGCCATCTCCAGCGGAATAAACAGGAGTTCCCCGAGGTGCTTGATAGTCAATGCCACGGTGGGCTTTTACGCGCTTTAAAACTGGATGAAAGCGTTTAGGGTTAAAGCTTGAGGAGATATAAGAAAAATTAAGTGGGGCGCGCAAGAAGCTTTTCTTCATATTGCGACCTTCAGGGGTGAAATAACTCACGCTGTCTTCAGTCTCGAAGCGAATGGCGCGAAAAACATCACCTTGATTAATGAAGGTTGCTGCCAAAATATCCCCATCACGCAAGAACTCACCATCGCGGTAGAGTTTTTGGTATATCAGGCTAAAACTATCACCTTTGCGAATATCCAGCACGAAGTCGATATCCCAGCCGAATATATTAGCTAATTTCATCACCATATTATCGGAAAGACCAGCATTCTTACCAGCCACGAATAAGGAATTCTGGATTATTCCATTGGCATGCTCGGTGCGGCGGTCAACTTCTCGATATATATCTGCTACAGATATACCCTCCACATCATTGGAAACTGTTATAAAGCGAGTTTCCCCAAGCTCTACCCGTAATTGCGCAAAACTTGCATCGTCATTACTCTTAAATAAGAGCTCCTGGCCAACCCGTAAACCAGCCAAGGCTTTGGTCTCTGCATTAAAGGCAAAAATTCGGTGTAGCAGGGAGATACTATAGCCACGCTGACGAAAGATTGAATCAAGAGTTTGCCCTGACTGTACTACGACCACATCCCAGCCTGATTCAAGTTCTGGCGTAAGTTCAGTTTCGTTGGCAATGTTAATCGGGGCAATAGGTTCTTCTGGGGTTGCTTCATTTATCGCCATTGGCGGCGATTTTGTTGGTGCCTTCTTTTGCCCAGGGAGTAATAGACTTTGAGTTATGCTGGCTTGCTTTGCAGGCTCTGGTTCAGATTGAGTGCTGATTAAGCCCATCGATAAACCCACAAAAATAAACAAAAGCCCAAGCAACAAGCCATTTCTGGCTAGTCTTGATTGCAATAAATGCTGAATAAAAGGTATTTTTTTGAATCGCTGGAGCAATTTGCTCATAGGTTTTGTGCTTGCATTTCCACCATTGCTAACGATAACTGCAGCATCGCTCAGCGTCAATATAAAACGCTGGAAAATATCTGGGAATAGGGCGAAAAATTGCCATATTGCGTGACATCCCAACTAATACTTGTTCTGATACCCTCAAAAAGTTAGTATCAGGACACAAGCAGTGGTGTTTTTATATTAGCTGCCTGATAAGAGTAATAATTAACTTGGGGTAAGCATTGCAATCCCCATACAAAGATGGAATTTCCTGACATGACAAATGATGTGATTGGCGAGCTATGCCGAGGCACCGTGGATGTAATCAAAGCCGAGGGACTGGCTGAAAAGCTTAAGCGCGGTAAGCCTTTGCAAGTGAAAGTTGGCTTTGATCCAACTGCCCCGGATTTACACCTTGGACATACGGTTATATTGAACAAAATGCGCCAGTTTCAGGATTTTGGCCATGAAGTAACATTCCTGATTGGTGATTTTACTGCCTTGATTGGAGATCCAACCGGTAAGAATGTTACGCGTAAACCACTTACCCCTGAACAGATTACAGAAAATGCCGCAAGTTACACCGATCAGGTGTTCAAAATTTTGGACCCTGAAACTACCAAAGTTAGATTTAATTCTGAATGGATGAATGCGCTTGGCGCAGACGGTATTATCCGCTTGGCTTCGCGCTATACGGTTGCCAGAATGTTAGAGCGCGATGATTTCAGTAAGCGCTATAAATCCAACCTTCCAATTGCGGTGCATGAATTCCTCTATCCACTGGTTCAGGGCTATGATTCAGTGGCGATGCAAACAGATGTAGAGATGGGCGGGACTGATCAGACTTTTAACCTGCTGGTTGGCAGGCATTTGCAGCAACAATATGGGCAGGAGCCACAAGTGATTATCACCTTGCCGTTACTGGAAGGGCTTGATGGCGTTCAGAAAATGTCCAAGTCACTAGATAACTATATCGGCATTGATGAAGCAGCCAATGAAATGTTCGGTAAAATTATGTCGATTTCTGATGATCTTATGTGGCGTTATTTCGAACTACTAAGCTTTCGCCCTCTGAGCAAAATAGCAGATTTAAAGTCTGCCGTTAAAGATGGGCGTAATCCGCGAGATGTAAAGTTTGAGTTGTCTGCTGAGATTATTACCCGCTTTCACAATAAACAGGCTGCTGAGGATGCTCAGGCTGAGTTTATAGCTCGTTTCCAGAAAGGTGCTATGCCTGAGGATATAGATGAGAAAACCTTGGTTTACGCTGACCTTGAGAATTCTGGTATTGCGGCTGTATTAACTGTCTGCGGCCTAACTGCAAGTAACTCTGATGCTTTTAGAATGATTAAACAGCGCGCAGTAAAAATAGATAGCGAAGTTGTTAGTGACCGTAACTTGCAACTACAAGCTGGGTTTAGTGGTGTCTTGCAAGTTGGAAAGAGACGATTTTGTAAGTTGACACTGAGTTGAGTAATTTCCTCAGACAAGCACCAACTAAGCTTGAACATATTAACTGGCAGGATTGGAACCCCTCCGATCTGGCGACTTTAATGTTTGTCATTCAGGGGCAGCAAATTTTGCTCATGCGAAAGAAACGGGGTCTTGGCGCAGGCAAAATAAATGCTCCTGGCGGTAAGCTTGATTCAGGTGAGTCAATCAGCGAGTGTGCTATTCGGGAAACACAAGAAGAGTTGCTGATAGATGTGCAAAACCCTGAGTATCGTGGCGAGCATCTTTTTCAGTTTACCGATGGCTATTCCCTGCATGTGCATGTATTTCGTGCCCATGAATTTACAGGAACCCCAACTGAAACCGACGAGGCTTCCCCGCTGTGGTTCTCTCTGGAAAAGATACCGTATGAAGAAATGTGGGAAGACGATAGCATTTGGCTACCACTGGTTCTGCAGAGGCAAAAGTTTTACGGACACTGGTTATTTGAGGGAGACCGGATGTTGGATTACAAGTTAGATTTAATTCAAGGCTAGTCAAAAAAAAGCCCGTCAATTGACGGGCTGAAGCCTTTTGGGGAGGTTTGTAATTCTAATCAATGTATACGGAGCTCATCTAATGGAGAGCGAACATCTACTTGCAGTCCATCGACTTCCATTTCTGCCCCATGCCCTAACATGCCTTCTACCTGCTTATTGTCTATACCCTTGCGAATTAGGTGTACCGCAAACGAATTTCTCAATGTTGCGGCTGTAACTCTGGTATAGATTTGTGCGTCAATAGAGGCCCGCTCAATTGCTTTGTCTATCTTGGATTCAGATAAATGTGAATGCCGGGATAAATTTCCTGATGCTGGATCAAAAGTTCTTTCTGTTGCGGGGAAAACATACTGCCAACCCCAAGATCTAGCAACATTTGGGTATTGTTCGCGAATATTGTCTTGCAAATATACTTCACCCAATCCATCGGCGATATCTTTGATATGCAGTAGTTTACGGTCTTCAAGATGAGTTCTCAGTGCTGCTATCAGCTTGCTTGGCAAGACTGTTTTCCAGCCGGCGGCACCATCGGGTTGCCGAACCAAAATACTATTATCCTGGAAACTTATGTCTCTTATCCGCAGTGACATGCACTCGTTTAAGCGCAGACCAGCACCATACACCAATGACACGGCTAGCCATTCTTGTCCAAAAAGGTTTGAAAGTAGGCTTTGCACTTCATCCTGGCTGAGAATGTTTGATTTGCGTGTAGCTTCGCGCTCGCTAAGCAAGCCACCTAGCCATTCATGGCTGGTATTTAGTACATCTTTGTATAGAAACAATATGGCGTGGAGTGCTTGGTTTTGTGTTTGCGTGGCGGCATAGCGTTCATTGGAAAGATACTGGATAAACGATTCTACATCTGCTCGTCCAAGTTCAATCGGATTCTGCCCGTTATGAAAATCAATGAAAGCCCGAGCCCAGTACATATAGGCTTTCTCAGTGTTGACATTGAAGCGGTTAACCTGCAATGAGGCTCGCATTCTGTCTAAAACATTCAATTCGTTGACCATAACCCCTTTTCTCCAGTCTTTTGCGTTAATTAAAAGATTTGCGTAGATTTTAAGTCTATCCAGCGTGCCTATTATGTACCGCTTTGCCTGAATGGCCAATCCGTTGATCTATGCTACTTCCTGTAGGAAATTTCCTACAAAGCGTGGTAGGTTGGTCGTATATATTTTGACCACCTCTTTTGAATATAGACCATACTCTTGCATTTGGCAAATATATTTATTGGTCGTAGTCTGCTTGCCTTAGGGCTCAAGAGGCTTGCAGCAGTGGGGACAGTTTGTAGCTTTAAGAGTATTTCGATCGCGTTCGGCAGAAACCATAAGTATTTTAGCTTGATCCTCTGAGATGCCTAGGCGTTCTCGGAGGTAATCAAGTTCGCGTGCTTCGTTTACCGTAATTCTGCCATTGGTGAGTGCCACTTCGAGTGCGTGTGAGTAGGCCTCATCGCGCCGCCTGATCTCAGTTGAGAAGCCAGATGCCAAAATACCGGCGGGTAATGCGAGCATGCCAATACCAATCAGGGATATCAAGCCCGCAAAAACTTTCCCGCCAAGCGATATCGGTACGACATCGCCATAGCCTACGGTGGTAAGAGTAACAACTGTCCACCACATTGCAGCTGGAATATGCGGGAATTGTTCTGGCTGTAAATCTTTTTCCAGAATGTAGATTCCCCAGGATGCGAGAATCATCACTACAAATAAAACAAAACCAGCAACTGCCAGAGTAGGTGCTTCTTGTTTTAAGACCTTTTGAAGTATCTGCAAAGCTGGTGAGAAACGCGTAAGTTTAAAGATTCGCAATAAGCGCAAGCCACGTAATGCGCGTAATAATAACCAGGATCCACCGCCTTGAGCGACTAATGCCAACTGCACATAAAAAGGCAGTATTGCCAGCAGGTCAATAATTCCCAACGGTGATATTGCCCAGCGCAGCCTGCCTTTGATGGCTGACTGGTAGCGAATATCACCAAGATCAACACAAGTCCATAACCTAAGGATGTATTCAATAGTGAAAACTGCTACGCTAAAAACTTCCAGCTGCCAGAACCACTTGGCATAACTTATAGCGAGTGGTTCAACTGACCCCAGGATCACTGCCATAACATTGAGCAGGATTAATAGGATCAGAAATTGATCCAGCCTACGCCCCAAACCAGTTCTATCTGGTCCGGTGGTTAAAAGCACTGCAAGTTGTTGACGGCGGTTATTCATGCTGTATTCCTAGCCGAGCATAGCCCCGATAACCTGGGTTATTCGGCCGGTTAATATAGCCAGGTAATTTCCCAATGCATAGCCAATCAATGCCATTAGAATTGATACTGGTACCAGTGCTTCACGGTGATGGGCAGCAACGACTGGTGCCGATGCTGCGCCACCAATATTAGCAGCTGATGCTATTGCCAAGGTATGCACATCAACTTTAAAGAGCCAAGCCCCGAACAAGATAAAGATACCGTGAATAAATATCCATAAGTAAGCTGCAGCAACAAACCAACCAATCTCGGATAAATTGCTTTCAGTTAGATTGGCATGGGCACCAACACTGGCAACAAAAATATAAATAATCGCCATTGCAATTGGTTGTGACGCTGGAATTCTACGCGCAGGAGTTGCCGAGACCAATAATGCGAATGTTGTAACCAGCAAAATGATCCAGGTACTATTGCCGATCATCAATGTGGCAGGTAAGCTCCAGCTGCTAAATTCAAGTGCAGGTAGATAAACATCAGGCAGAACCTTTGCCAGTGCCATGCTACCCCAAGTGATAGATAAAGCTATCATGGCAAGATAAAGCAAATGCCGCATTGCCGGTGGCCGATCTTTCTCAGTCATTGCCAGCGCCGCAGCTTCCATTTCTTCCACCCGGCCTTCAGGCACGCGTAGCCAGCGGTTAGCCCGGTCTGCGAAAGCTTTACTACCAAGCAAGATAGGTAACCAGATTATATAAACCAGGTTATCGGCAACGGCAGCCATGGTCATATGTTGCGACTCACCATCAAGTGCCGCCCAAGTGGCATTCATATTGCCAGTACCGCCAATCCAGCTACCACTCAAGGTACCGAAAGCTGGCCAGGTATCTGCTGATAACCAAGCAAATTTCACAGCAATTGTATAACTAACTACTGCACCTACAACTACACCGAGACTACCAATAAGCATTACCAGTACACCCTTGCCCATAATGCGGACTGCACCAATGACATCAACTTTCAAGAGCATTAAAGAAATAAAGATTGGTAGGCCATATTCGCGCAGTGCAGTGTAGGCTGGATTGCTGTGAGGAATTATTCCAGTGTTGCTTAATAATATTGGAGTTGCATAGATCCACAGCAATGGTGGCAGGTAATTAAAAACCTCCCATTTGGTCTTGGCTTCCAGCCAGAAGAAAAATGCGGCAATTCCGATCAGGCTTGCCATTACGCCGATGGGGGATGTTATTAATGCATTCACAAGGAGTTCTCCAATCGAGTATTTTGAGCTTCACAAGCTTGCCGGATGCCATTTATTATTCTTGGTCCAGGGCGGCTGATTAAGTCTGGGTTAAGGGCAAATAATTCTGGTTTGTTGGACGAGCCTAGCCAGGGAGCCCATTGTTTTACTGGATCATCCTGGGCGGTATCGGTATCGGTATTGGCTTGGGTATAAAAAATGGTCTCTGGCTCAGCAGCAATAACCGCCTCTCGGCTGACTGTTGGTGCCAGCATACTTAGGCTAGCAAAGACATTCTCACCTTGGCAAAGCTTGAGTCCTTGCGAAATCAAATGCTGTGAATTTACTGTGTACAGTGGTTGCGGGTAGAGCTGCATAAAATATCGAAATGTTGGGCTATCACTATATTCATTTTGCAGTTGCTTGATCTTGCCTGTGAATTCTGCCGCAGCAATTTTTGCTACAGTCTCGGTACCAGCTGCAATGCCTATGCTTAGTATTAATTCAGCAACTTCATGGAGCTGGCTCAACTCGGTTTTCCATACCGGTATCCCCAAAGCAGCTATCTTATCCAGGGTGGCTGCCGAATTTCCTGATTGCCAGGCAATTACCAGGTCGGGATTCAGTTTTAGCAATAATTCCATATCTACGCGGAAGGCATCGCCAATACTCGGTAGGGCCTTTGCAACAGGCGGGTAGTCACTCCAGTCGACTGCAGCGATAATTTTATCCCCAGCACCAGCTGCGAATACCATTTCGGTTAAATGTGGTGACAGAGTTACGATTTTTTCAGCAATAGATGTTAGCTGAGTAATACTTTGATCAGCATTGACCAGTGTTACAGGTTCAGAAAATGCGCTCTTGAATAGTAGAAAAATACCAATAATGACCAGCATGGTACTGGAAGGTTTCTTGCTTGGGGATAATCTCGGTACTGGTATCAAGTTAACCAGCCTGCCAGTAGCAGGATTGCCAGCAAGGCTAACCAAACCCCAAGCACACGCCAAATTAGGTCACTAGCTAGTTGTATAGCCGATTGCGGTTCATTTTCCAGTTGATCTGCAAAGCCATCATTACCAGCACGGCCAGTTATTATGATGCGGCATGCAGCAGCCCGTAAAAAGCCATTGTCACCGTCAAATATAGAGTGCCCTTGTTCATCGTGATATTGCTTCCAAGCTGAGAAAACTGAGTCGAAATCTGCGGATATTGCTAGCCCTAGAGTCATCAATTGAGCCACCGGCCATTCCATTACACTGCGAATTGTGTGGAAATTTCTCCGTTGTTGCTCGCTGAGTGGTAAATCTTTGCTACAAAACCACTCAATTAAACGGTAAGTGAGTGCCCCAAAAACCCCGAGCAGGGCGAACCAGAAAATAATTGCAAACCACCGGCGCAAGGCTTGTTGGAAAACAGAACCGGTGAGAGTAGAGCAGTTATCGTCTTGAATGTCTGAGCCTAAGCTTTCAGGACCTTGCAGGTGAATATTATTGCAGCTGGAGCCGCAGAGATTGGCAATAGCTTGCTTTTTTTCATCCTCGGTTTCAGCTGCCAGATAAGTTTTAATATCAGCATCAAGGTTGCGCGGGCCAAATGTATATAGCAGTACTAATATAGAAAGCAGAAAAACACCCAGGCTCCCAAGTACAGAAGCACCAAGATACATTAGCAATGCAAGCAATAGTAATGGAATCAGTGGCAGTAACACAACGCTGGTGGCACCGGCCCAGCCAGTCAAGATTGAAAGCTGATTATTCGCCCCATATA
>CAZEFU010000062.1:0-8482 GCA_964511515.1 uncultured Wenzhouxiangellaceae bacterium | reverse complement strand
GCCAAGGGGAAAAGTTTTTAAATAGGGGCGTAATCCTGCTAGGGGTATGTCCTGTAGGTACACCCAGAATAACCTTCTCTCCATTAAAGGTTGATATTTCTGCACCTCCCTTAAGAAGGTCCCAACGAGAAGGGAACTCTCCTACTTCTTCAGATTTTAAGTCATCATAAAATATAACTTTTTCACCAGGAATGAATTTATAATTTCTATAAATATCAAGTGGTTTTGTGTTGAGATTTGTTTCTTGCTCTTTTTTAGCACCTTTACTGTCTTCGTCTACTTCTTTCTCTGCCTCCTTCTCAACTTTTCTGATTACTGCATCTTCAACAGCTCTTTCAGCTCGTTTTTGTAATTTTTTGAAAAATTGCGCTTCTGTAGCCTGACTTGAAAAAAGAAAACCAAGAACTAAAAGACTAATTATCAATTTGTTAAGAGGAGATTTCATATGTTTATCGTCACTATTTTTGAGGTATAACCTTACCTATCCTAGCAGCTTACTAAGGGGTAAGTATGTGTAATTTAGTTCAAAGAAGCTTCTGGGCAACAGAATTAGTTGTTGTCAATTCTGGCATTCCTCTGATGCATGCAAGGAAGATGTGATCTACTCTGGTCAGCCTGTATAATTCAGGTATAACATCTTCCTCGGGTTAGTAATGTCCACAAACAGCATCCAGGTTCTTAAATTCGGTGGTACTTCGGTGGCTGGCCGTGGGCAGTGGCAATTTATTGCACAAATTTGTAGGCACAGACAGGAACAAGGTCAGCAAATACTTCTGGTTTGCTCAGCGCTTGCCTCTTGTACTGATATTCTGGAAAGCTGTATTGCTGCTGTCAGAAAGAATGATCAGGTTTTAGTGGCCGCACAATTAAGTATTTTCCGTGAGCGGCATCAACTATTGGCCACCGAGCTTGAACTGAAATTTTCTGCGCAGCTTGATACTGCAATCATTAATATTCAAACTTTGCTCAGCAGTGAATTAACTCCTGCTGAGCAAGCCCAAATACTTGCAAACGGTGAATACCTTAGTACTCGTCTTGGCCATAGCTGGCTATTACAGCAGGGTCTTATGGCTGAGTGGAAAGATGCCGCAGACTTGCTAAGTTGCCAGAATGCAAATGATTGGCGCGGCTGGTTGCAAGCCAAGGCAGTAGCTAGGTGTAAAGACGATTTGTTTTCTGCCAAGACTGAAATTATTATCACCCAGGGCTTTATTGCGGCTAACCCACTCGGTGAGATATGCCTGCTGGGGCGGGGTGGTTCCGATATTTCGGCAATCCTGCTGGCGGCAGAGCTTGGTTTAAAAGAAGTAGAAATTTATTCAGATGTGCCGGGGATTTACAGTGCCGACCCGCGCGCCTGCCCTGCAGCACGTTTGTTGTTGGAAGTGGATTATGCAGAAGCCCTGGAAATGGCGGCAGCTGGTGCTACGGTTATTCATCCGCAGGCGATTCGTACAGCGGAAGATTATCAGCTTGAGATCTGTATACGTCAGAGCGGTGATTTTGAGGGCCCTGGAACCCGTATACATGCACCCGACAAGGCCAGCCTTGCAGGAACGGCGATAAAAGCTATCTGCTTGCGCGAGAATATGTTGGCACTACTGCTAGAGAGCCGTGATCAAAACCGGCAGGTAGGTTTTCTGGCGGATGTGTTCTCGGTATTTGCAGACCATGGTCTGGCAATTGAACAGGTTGCAACTTCTGAAACCACCACTACTATCAGTATTCATGCAGGTGAAAATCGCATGGATACAGCAGCTCTGGAGAAGTTGGAAAAAGCCCTGCAACCTTTATGTAAATATACTTTGCTACCGGCAGCGACTGCAATAACAATAGTTGGACGAGGGCTACGCACCCGACTCGAATCTATAATTACAGCCTTGGGCGACTTTAACAACCGGCGTTTGTTTATGACTTCAGTATCTGCCAACGATATTGCCTGTACTTTGTTAGTACCAGAGGCCGATAGCCATAACTATTTATTATCTCTGCATCAACAATTGATTGAGTCTAATGTTACCGGCTTTGGTTCAAGCTGGCAGGAGTTGCAGTCGCCAGCGGGTACAGCTCAACTGGCAGACCCAAAATCTGCAACTGCCTTCTATTTCAGTAGCTGTAAATTTGATCCTGGCAGTGGTATGGCCCACCTTGGGTTTCGCTTTGATGAAGGCCCGGAGCTGATAGAAACAATTCAGTTTGATGGCGTATATCCTGAGCTTTCTGGATTACAACTTCATGCCTTTAACAATGCTTTGCATCTGCTCCATCTAATTATTGGTATTAGTTATTACAAAGCTGGTGTACCAAGCAGGCTGGTTATAGAAACTTTAGCTGAAGATGCTGAGGTGATGGAATTTCTAGAGCATTTATATCTGCACGGCCTGGCCGAATTTGCGTATCGTAATGGTATAGATCTTAAACCTCGCTTAAATTTTGAATTTACTGGATCAGTATCATTAGATGTTTGTGACTGGCAAGCGGAGCCTGCGCATGATTTGGTTGCCCTAGGTGGAGGCAAAGATTCACTGGTAGCAGTGGAGATACTCAAGTCAATGGGGCGCACAATAAGTACAGTGGCAGTTGGCAACTCTACTTTAATCGCTGATACCGCAAAACTCACAGCTCAGCCATTTATCCGCATCGGCAGAGAGATGGCAGTTGAGCTGCAAAGCATGAATGTGACTGGTGCCTGGAATGGCCATGTGCCCGTTACCGCAATTAACTCAGCGATTTTAGTCTGTCAGGCAATTCTCAGTGGTTTTAGTAATGTGATATTTGCCAATGAAGCTTCCGCCAGTAGCCCAAATTTGTATGCTGAGGATGGCAGTGAAGTGAACCATCAATATAGTAAGGGCTTGGATTTTGAATCTCGGTTCCAAACTATATTGCAATCTAAGGTTGCCAAGCGACCTTTATACTTTTCCCTTTTACGCCCGTGGCGAGAACTAGCCATTGTGCAGAAATTTAGCCAATTGCCACAGTATTTCCACAGCTTTTCCAGTTGTAACCGCAATTTTCACCTACAAGGATCACGAATTGTTGGTCGCTGGTGCGGTGATTGCCCAAAATGCAGGTTCGCCAGCCTGATGTTAGCTTTATATCTACCCAGGACCGAGGTTTCGACAATTATAGGGCGCGATTTATGGGCCGATGCCGGGCAGACTGAAGGTTTTGCTAATCTTTGTGGATTTAATGGCCATAAGCCTTTCGAATGTGTTGGTGAGATAGAAGAATCCAGAGTGGCTGCATTGCAGTTGCTTGATTCTGCGGAGTATGCCGATAGCCCAGTACTTGAGTCTCTAAGAGCCTATCTTGAACCAGTTCGAGACAGCCTGCCAAGCTTAGATGAGTTGTTACAGCCCTCCAGCCAGCACTTGTTACCGGAAGAGTTTCAGCATGTTATTGACTGAGCTTGATGAGCAAAAAGTAGCGCTTCTAGGTGCCGGCCGCGAAGGCAAGGCAGTGCGTGCAGTTTTGGCAGAGCAGTTTCCCAATCTCGGAGTTGATATTCTCTGCGAGCAAAAACCGAAAGATAGCGCAAATCTGCTGCTCTTGCCTAATGATCGTTTAATTGTTGGCCCTTTAGCAGAGGCTGGTTTGGAAAAATACACAGTATTGATCAAATCCCCAGGCATCAGCCCTTATCGGAATGAAATTCAGGCAGCTATTGCCGCTGGCGCAAAGCTAACATCTGGCACTAACCTCTGGTTTGCCGAGCACCCGCAAGCTAACACTATTTGCATCACTGGCACCAAAGGTAAGAGCACAACCAGTGCTTTGTTAAGCCATCTATTGCGCGCGCTTGGGCAAAGCACGGAATTGGCCGGTAATATCGGTGTTCCCCTGTTGGAACGCTGGGGTCAGCAGGCCGACCACTGGGTGATAGAGATGTCGAGCTTTCAGGCAGCAGACTTTAATGCTCAGGCGGATATTTCGGTATTAGTAAGTTTATTTGCCGAGCATCTGGACTGGCATGGCAATGAGCAGCGTTATATTGATGATAAATTAAACTTGATGCGAAAATCTTCATTGGCTGTAGTCAATGCTGCTGATCCGCGTTTATTGGAAATAACCGCAGATTTACCCAATCGATTGTTATTTAATCATAGCGAAGGTTGGCAACAACGCGGGGGCGATATCTGGCTGGCAGATAAGCTGGTACGAAAAAGTCAGCATTTACCCTTGCGCGGATACCATAACGCTTCGAATTTATGTGCAGCATTAACAGTAATTGATTTGCTGGGGCTAGATGCCAAGGCGAGTCTACAGGCGATACCAGATTTTGTTAATTTACCGCACCGCTTGCAATCACTTGGCCACATAAATGGCCAAGAATGGATTAACGACTCAATTGCGACTACTCCAGCAGCCGTAGTTGCAGCCGTTGCAGCCATGCCAGCCAATACACCATTGATACTGTTACTTGGGGGCTATGATCGGGGTGTGGACTGGCAGTTGTTTGTGGATTTCTTGCAGACAGAATTTAAACGCAATGCCAGCTACCCGGTAACTGCTATTTTAGGCTTGCCGGATAACGGTAGCCGTATTCTGGCTGAATTAAGCGCTGCCGGGATAGAGTTGCAGGCGGGTATGCAACAGGCAGGTAGCCTAAAGCAAGCGGTTACTATAGCCAAAACTCTGGTCTCGGGTGAAGCGATAATTTTACTCTCCCCCGGAGCGCCGAGTTTTAGTGAATTTGAGAATTTTGAACAGCGTGGTGAAATGTTTCGGTATTTTGCTGGCTTTATAGATTCCCAATATATGGGTATATAGACCCGTAATTTCTCATAATAAAATCATGTTAGACTGCCGGCCTCGGTTAGGGAAGAGCTAAAATAACTTATCACTGGAAATGATCATAGCTCCCGTTAGATGCCAGGAAAGTGGATACATATTGTCGGCAGTCATTAAGCAAACCCTAGTTCAGATTAAAGGTAAGGAAATTAGTTTTGTATTTGACCTATCAGGCCAGTTCCCTGATTTTAAAAACCAAAAAAAATCCTTGCTCTAATTAAAAAAATATGGGTGTTTAAGAAACAGCCATGGAAACAAAATCAGAGCATATAATCAAGGAAAATAAAACAATTGTATTATTAGTATCAGTGCTTGTTATATATGATATACAGTATGTTGTAATAATGGCATCTAAGGCTTTTCGGGTTTTAACACCCCAAATATTGTGTAAAATCGACTTTCATTTTTGGAGAACATTCAAGTATGATTAAAAATTCACTGTGGTTTATGGTCGCGTTTTTTCTGTTTTCAAGTGCTTTAGAAGCACAGGAATGGAAA
Organism: uncultured Wenzhouxiangellaceae bacterium; assembly: GCA_964511515.1. Classification (GTDB taxonomy): domain Bacteria; phylum Pseudomonadota; class Gammaproteobacteria; order Xanthomonadales; family SZUA-36; genus SZUA-51. Next base: position 3,190 of record CAZEFU010000062.1, on the reverse strand, counting down.
CTGCCAGGTGGAAGTTTTATTCCAGCCAAGATGCCTATGCACCTTGTCTATCCTCGTGCAGATGCGGAAACTGGCACATCTGCCCGTCACAGATTTGCACACCCAAATATGGAATATGAAATACCGATTGGCGTACAAGGCGGTGCATGGCCATTTAAATATGAGCTATTGCAAGCCCCCAGCGGTGCCGTAATTGGTGAGGTGTACGGAGATGATAACTATGGTTCCATCTCTTGGCTTGCACCAAACAGCGGTACTTTCCTTTTTGAAGTCAGGATCACAGACCAAGACCTGAATACCATAAACGCCACATGGCAGGTTAGCGTTGATGCAACTATGTTTGTATTTATTGAAGATGGTTACACAGGCACCAAAGTAGGCACGATAGACCAACCACTGGAAAATATTGCCGATTGGTATTTAGGTGATGAAAATGACGCGACTTATCTAAATAAGATCATCGTGCTTCGCAATGGCAATTACGATTTAATCGGAGATCCCAGTAGCAATGGAAACGTGCGCTTAAAAACGAGCACCAAAACAGGAAGTATCATTGCCTATCCAGATGAAATACCTATCGTAGATTGCTCCACAGCCAAAATATTGACTGATAATGGATCAATGAAAGATCTATTCATCGCAGGAATCCGCTGGGAAAATGGACGGCAGGATGTTAATAATGCACATTTTTTTTGGGCGGTTGGAGATGTAAGCCGTGCAACTTGGTGGCGAAACCATTTCCATAATTTGGGTCCTGGTATAGTGGGCAATGATAATACTTCAACAGTATTTGTAAGTAGCACTGCAAGCGTAAAAGAAAATATTCTTTACAAAGGAAATACCCTTACAGAGATTAATACCAGGGCTGGCAATGGGTCATATATTGATGTGTACGCTACTAACTATTTATTAATCGAGCAGAACACTGCAAGTAATAGTGAAGTGGACTATGGGTTTTGGGCTAAATCAACCCTTGCATATATTACAATTCGTGCCAATACTGCGATTGACAATGTATTAGGTAGGCAAATAACAGTAGGGAATGCTAGAGCAGGAGCAAGTTATAATGAAGTATGTTGGAACAATGTTAAAGTACCAAATAACAATAATAATGGAGTCGCTCTTTTGATGTCTGGTGGTAATAGTTTTGCTGGAATAACTTACAGTAATCATGTCTATCGAAATACTTTTGTAGGACATAGCGCCTGGGTTCGGTTCCTGGGTGCCGAGAACTACAAGGTAGATGGCAATGTGGTGGTTGCCAATGGAAATCTAGCACGTTGGAATACTAGTATAATGGATGAGTTAATCGTCTCTAACCTCACCACAAATGGTAGTGAAGACTTCGTAGATGCCAATGGAAAACTTAAAGGTGTGTATCGCTCCACATCTCTGGGAACACATGGTCATGAAGTTGGTGAAAGTACCACTAATTTAATATTTACTGATAGCTTTGAATAGGCGCTGAGCATATAGGGACTTAGATTCACTATACACACGCCAATATCTTGCACTCTATTTCGCGCTCCTATACAGAGATTAGGGGATTGAAATTATACCCGTCAGCCCCGATTATCTTTTTACCTGAATTATTTTAAATTATCTATATGGAGAACCTCATGTCAGCAGCTAAAATGACTATTAAAACCAATAAAGGTGATATTCACCTAGACCTGTTTGCAGAAAAAGCGCCAGTTACAGTGGCTAACTTTGTAAACCTCGCCCAGCGCGGTTTCTACGATGGCCTGACTTTTCACCGGGTAATTCCGGATTTCATGGTTCAAGGTGGCTGTCCTCAAGGTAGTGGTACTGGTGGTCCAGGCTATCGTTTTGAAGATGAATGCTGCAACGAGCATACACATGATGGACCCGGAGTTTTATCGATGGCAAATGCTGGTCCAGGCACCAATGGTAGCCAGTTCTTTATCACCCATATCGAAACTTCTTGGCTAGATGGCAAGCACACAGTGTTTGGCAAAATAGAATCTGATGATGATCAGAAAGTAGTCGATAGCATTGTTGGTGGAGATACAATCGAGAGCATCGAATTAAATGATGCTGCATTAGCATCGCTGGAAGCTCAGGCGGAGCAGGTTGCGCAGTGGAATGCTACTCTTGATGCCGCTAGTTAGTGCCTGCGGTTAGTCGCATAAGCACAAATATCTAACAAGGCCTGTCGGAATTGTGAATCCGGCAGGTCATTTAATTTACTTGCAGCATCCCGGCTGAGCTCTTCAGCACGCTGATGCGCCATCTGCAAGGCATTGGTCTGATGAATAATTTTCAAAACCTGAGGTAAGTCGGCCAGGTCACCCTCGCGAATAGCCCCATCCAGAAACTCCCGTTGCTCATCAGTACATCTTGCCCGGGCATAAATTAAGGGCAGTGTTGGCTTGCCTTCGGCCAGGTCATCGCCGAGATTCTTGCCCAATTCATCACTATCAGCTTCGTAGTCGAGAATATCGTCAGCAATTTGGAAAGCCAACCCTAGCTGGCGCCCAAATTGAGCCAGTGATTCTTCAGTTTTAGAGTCTTTGCCAGCAAGAATAGCTCCTAACTGGCAGGCAGCTTCAAATAATTTGGCAGTTTTATTCGCAATAACTTCCATATATGCGGTTTCATCGATCTCTGGGTCGCCAATATTTAGTAACTGCTGAACTTCGCCCTCGGCAATGGTATTGGTCGTTGCAGAGAGAATTTGCATCACCCGCATCGAGTCTATTTCAATCATCATCTGAAAGCTGCGCGAGTAGAGGAAGTCACCTACCAACACACTGGCGGCATTGCCAAACACTGCATGGGCAGTCAGTTTGCCGCGGCGGCGCTCAGATTCATCCACCACATCATCATGTAATAAAGTAGCAGTATGAATAAATTCAATTATTGCTGCCAATAAACAGTGCTGCTGGCCTTTATAGCCACAAGCTTTAGCGCCCAAGATCAGCAACATCGGGCGTAAACGCTTGCCGCCAGAGCCTACGATATAATCAGAAATTTTATTAATTAGGGCAACATCGGAGCTTAGGTGCTGACGAATCTCAGAATCCAGACGCTGCATATCATCACCAAGCAAGCTGGTGATTTCAGTGATGCTTTGAACCGGCTTGATTTGTTCAGGGTTAACTGACACCTAAGCTTCCTGTGATACTAATTTTCGATAATCGCTATTATACGACCATCGAGGTGCCTG
>CAZEFU010000061.1:0-8488 GCA_964511515.1 uncultured Wenzhouxiangellaceae bacterium | reverse complement strand
AATCTATCTTTCCACAGTTGACGAAGCTCCTTTTCTTCACCTTTCACGCCCGAAGGCGCTGGGAAACCAGCAGCAGCACTTGCTGACTTTCTCCAACCGCCGGCCTTGGTTAGTAAGCTGTCTATCAGAGTGCGCCAATGGGGCAGTGTGCTGGCATTGCTATCTAAGTTTAAGTAGTCGCTGTCTTGGCCGCCACAGGCATCTAGTAGTTGTTGTAGTTCTGCTTTGTTAGATGGCTCGTTTGAGAGCGCGTAATTATACAAAGATGGTAGATGTGAAAATAATACCCCGGGTAGTTGCTGCAAGGTTTGTTGTAACTGTGTCTCAACCAGATATGTAAGTGCGGTTTCAAGACTAGCGCGATCAAAACCGCTATCTGTTTTGGAACTTAAAATATGCGATAGCCATTGTTCTCTACTAGACAGCATGCTGGCAATTAAATTGATGATGCCGTCATATTTATTATCATATCGGTTTAGAATTCTAACAATATCCGGCTTTAACTCAGAGTTATCAGTTTCGATTTGTGCCATGGTGCGGCTGGCTGCTTCACGGTAGAGTGAGCCTGGTTTGGTGTTGATCTTGTGAGCACTGCCAAGCCCGGAAAGTATTGGTAATTGTCCAGCCAGGTTACTGCACAGTGCATCAATGGTGAGAATCCGTAGTCGGCCAGGTTGTTGGAGTAAATTCCAATCACGCTTGCTGTCGTTTTCAAGCACTGCCAGAGCCAGAGTGCGACTAATCTGTTCGTGTTCAGATAATGACTCAGATGGGGCTGGAGCATTGGCCTGTTGTAGGTGTCCCAGCAGGCGATTACGCATTTCAGCAGCCGCCTTACGCGTAAAGGTAATGGCAATGACTTCTTCGGGGTTTTCAACCTCGGCTAATAAACCCAATAATCGCTGGCTGAGAAGTTCGGTTTTGCCGGATCCTGCGGGTGCTTGAACGATACATGAATGCCTGATATCACGGGCAGTAGTTCTGGCTTGCCAATCAACTGGGCGATTCATGGGCCTTCCCCTGAGACAAGTTTTTGTTGTTCAGATAGCTCATTAATTCGACATAATGCTTGCAAGCCACAGTAGCTACTAGTGCAGGTCTTAATGCCATTTTTTGGATCAATTTCAGCTTTTCCCTGAAGGAATTCACGCATAAGGCGGTGTAAGGTCTGTCTCCAGTTGTCGATTATTTCAGGGAATTTCGCCCCTTCATCGGTGAGTCCGGTTTGGCCTTTAGGTGGGTCTTCATTAAAAACCCCTGCCTGTCTCAATATGCCTTTAAAACTGTACTCACCATCACCGATAAGTGCAAAGGCAACCCCAGCTGGATTATCTATACCAATTTGATCAGCATGTGTGGCATAAAGCGGTATTTGCGGGTCTTCGGGGCGATCTCCGTACCATTTGCTGGGCTGAACTATGCCTGTTTTGTAGTCGATAATAAGTTTCGAGCCATTGCTGAGTTGATCAATTCGATCTATATACAAATTTATTTTTTGACCATCTATCTCAGGGCTTAACTTTTGCTCTAAAGCAACTACGCTGAAATCTTCGCGTTGTTTTTCAAGCTCCAGCCAGGCAACAACTTTACGCTCTATTCGCATTGCTTCCACTTCCATAAAGGCTGGGCGCTGGAGCAGGCTGCGATTTTCATCGAGCACCATTTTTATATTGCTTTGCACTCGCTGGCATAATTGGTTATCACTTAATTGCAAAAGTGCTGTTTGAGTTTTGGTTTGCTGCCAAAAAAGTTCCATTACTGAATGCAGCAAAGTGCCATGTAATCTTTGGTCGATTCCATCAACTGGTGTATTCAGACCCTCTGCAAGTAGGCGGTTTTTAGCAAAGGCACTAAATGGGCAGTTAGCCTGATTTTTTAATATGCTGCTGCCACCACGAGCTGCTTGTGAGCCCAGTGGTGTTGGCATCTGTAGTGTCTCCCACATTGGTTTGTTAGCCGCCGCTACTATATTCAGCCAAGTGGTACCCTCCCAGCAGGCAACTTCACTGACACGCTTGATACCATCAAGCAAGGGGCTGGCTTGCTGGCTTTCACCATCGGCAGAAGCTGAGTAACTAAATACGGTATTAGAGGCTGTTTCCAGAAGGCGCTGAGTAATAGTTCTGGCAACATCAAGTTCGCGGCGTGGGTTTGAATTTGGAATATTGTGCTGCCTTTGTAAGGTGGCAGGTATAAATGGGTTGGGCTTGGCTGCAGGTGGCCAACTAGATGCTTGCAATCCCATCACCCAGAGGTGGTCAAAGCGCAGCCCGCTGATTTCATAAAGGCCGAGAACCTGAATTGTAGCAGGAGCTTTTTTGCTTTGATAAATTTTATCCTGGCAGATTTGTGCCAGCATGCCAATGGCATGACTTAGGCTGATCATATTGCTCACGGCATCCAGACTTGCCAGCTGGCGCAAGCTCTCGCTCCAGGCGGTCATGGTTTGCCAGTTTTGATTATGTTCTTCTGGGCTTGCTTGGCTATCAGCTGAGATGGGCCAGCCTAGACTAGATAATAATTTATCGAAAATCTCGGCCCAAGCTGAAGCAGTTTGCCTATTGTTGTGTTGTTGCTTAAAGCTTATCAGTTGGTTGATAAGCCGAGCAAATTGCGGGCAATTCCAAGGCTTGGCCTCTTGTTCATCTGCTGGAATCTCTACACCATCACGATCCTTCTCAGTAACTGCCTGCGCCTGATAACGTACTTCAGTAAGTTTGAGTACGCGAGGATAGGTATCGCGTAACTGTTTTTCTAATAATGCGCGCTGATTGCGCTCCTCAGTGCTGCCCGCAATCCAGGCAGAGCGTAAAACCTTGCCCACGGACTGAATATCAATTTGTGACTTGAGCAGATTAAGTAAATCGAAAGCTGCAGCTATCATTGGTATTCGCCTTAACGAGGTGCCCATGGATATATTCCATGGTTTCTCATCGGTAGTGCCAAGTTCAGGGCAGAGTATGGAGGTTAGCTGCTCTTCAATTTCTAGTTTATTGGCATTTAGATCTGGGGCGACAATGGCAATGCTTGTAGCTGGTTCAGTTTCCAGGCAGTAACGAACCCAGCTAGCCATGGCTGCAACTTCATGGCTGCTATCTGTGGCTTCAAAAACCACCGCATTAGAACTGGCAGGGTTAATTTGCAGGTGATTAATATTTATCTGTTGTTGCTCAAGTGCATCTAATAAGCTTTGCTGCGCTGGGTTTAGTTCATCAAAACCGAGTAAATCGATAGTATTTGGAAGTGCCATTGTGGCTGCAGAAAGTGCATCGCATAGCAGAGGCAGTCGATCTTCGGCAGCTAGCCAGCCGTTGTTTTTGCAGAGTAATTCAAACTGACCACTCCAGTGGTGAAAAGCGGCATGGTTTTCATTGCTCTCACTCATCCAGCTGAAATCACTGAGATCTAATTCCCAGTTCTTAACCAACTTGCGGGTGTCATTTAGCTTTTGTGCCAGAGATTCAGGGCGAAGTAAGGATGCAGCTAGCTTATCTTTTCTGAGAACGGTTTCCCATAGGCAAATTTGCTGACCCTGATTTGGAATAGCCAGTTGTGGGCCGGTGATGCCCGCAAGAGTGGCGGCATCCCAGAGTTGGTCCAGCCAGAGATTCCAGGAAATAATATTTGCACTGGGCCACTGTAAGTCACCTTGTTTGATGCGCCACTGACTATATTGGTCACTTAGAATGCGTGATAGGCGTGAGTTGGCAGTAATTAATGTGTTGCCACTTTTCAGGCGTGCGAATAGGGGCTCGAAATCAAGTGTTACCAGTTGGTGCTCATAATGACTGTTTTCCATGCTCCTATCATAACCATTTCTTTCTCAATATCTGAGAATAGTGTAAGGCTACGTGCCATACTCTACCATTATTTCGTATTCACAAAGGCCAATTTACTTTCATCAGGGCTGACCGCCAAGCGTGAAATATTCTCGATGCCATAGGCGCGCAGGTCAGCTGCCAATTTCCAGCGCTCATCATCTTGCTTGCGGTGGTAGAGTTTCCCGCCCATGGCTGTCCACAGGGTGCCGCTGGCGCTGATGGTGAAATCCTCCTGATTCAGGAATAGCTGGGCAACTTCAATTTTATTGCTTGGTGGAGAGAATGCCATTATTTTCCATGGTTCGGTGCTTTTATCTACAAATAAGAGATCGCCGCTGAGTGGGTTGGTAGCAAGTGAGCGGCCAATATTAGTGGCAACTTTTAATTGCTCGTCAAAGCTTGCGTATAAGCGCAGCTCGAACGGCTCTGGAAGTAAAAATAGTGCTGCTGAACCTCCTGAAAACCAACTGTAGTAACCTACGCTTTTAAGTTCATCAGCGAGCACCTTGAAGTCACCAGTTTCAAGATTTAATAAGGAGAAATGTTGCGCTCCGTCCATTTCTACCCGTACAACACTAAGACTGTTTTTATGTGGTGCAGGCATAGGTGAATATTCGCTTTCTGGAGTATTGGTGAGCCGAATGGGCAGGCTTAATGCTAAATCAAAGTACCAGATATCAGTTTGCTCATTGTCGCTACGAGTGTAATACAATCGCTTGCCATCTGCGCTGAAGCTTGGCTGGTTATCATAGCCAGAGTGTTGGCTAATATTGATTGGTTCTGAGTTATCTTTAGATAAATTTAAAAGATATATTTCTGGGTCTGGTTCTGCTTCAGCGGCGAATAGGCCTTGGCCGGAAAGCAGTATAAAAAAAACAAATAAGAGTGTTTTTAGCATTTCGTTGTTGCTCTATTTTAGGTTGTTTATGGTATTTAACTCATTTGCTAGCAAGGCTTTCCTCCAGCCTGAGAATTTGGCTGGTATCTCACTTAGCGGTCTGGCACGAATCAGTGCTTCAAGTTCGCGGCGGCTGGCAAGGCTTGCAGGGTCAAGTTCTTCCTTGCTAGCTATGTTGATAATTGCGATCTTCAATTCTTGTAAGCAGGCTTTTTCTTCACTATCAAGCGGCATTGGTGGCTTCTTGAAGCTGCTTTGTGGATGGCCATCTGCAGATTTGTTGGCAACCAGCTGCAGAATCTTTTCACCGTGACGACGCAGAGCATTTGGGTGTAAATCAGTACAGTCTTTAAGGGTGTTTACTGAATCAGGTAGGGCGCGGGCTATTGCGTTTAAATCGTTGTCTCTAACCACAAAGCTTCTGGGTAGATCACGATTTATCGCTACTTCTTCACGCCATTTATACAGTCCCTGTAGTACTGCTTGTTGCTTGTCATTCAAGCGCCAAGCGTCTTTATATTTAAAGTACATGGTGTCGCGATCAATTATTTGCCGGGCTTTATCAAGCTGTAATTGGCTGTCTTGCATGACCCAGTGGTAGCGATCTCTTGTATTGAGCAGTTCAGTTAGCTGTGAATACACTAGCGGCAGATAACTTACATCCATCGCCGCGTAGTGCAATTGTGACTCTCGTAATGGTCGCTGTAACCAGTTTGAGCGAGTCTCGCCTTTGTCGATTTCAATATCTAGTTGCCACTGCAATAGTTTTTGATAACTGATCTGCAATGGTTGCCCAAGTGCGGCTGCCGCTAATTGTGAGTCAAACATAGGCTCTGGTAGACAGCCAAAATATTGCAGTAAAATTTCTAAATCTTCTGAAGGCGAATGCAGTATCTTTAGAATCTCTGGATTCGTGAATAAATCCTTGAGTGGTTGAAAATCAGTGATTTTAAGTGGGTCAAGCAGCCAAACTGTTATTCCATCGCTTATCTGGATCAAACCTAATGCAGCAAAATAGGTGCGTTCGCGCACAAATTCAGTATCTATAGCCATTACAGCTATGTTGTTCCAGTGTTCTGCGGCGGTCGATAAGTCCTTGTCGGTACATAGGATTTGCGGCAGTTCGGCAGCGGTTTTGGCAGTTACTAGTTGGTTGCTTTGAGTCATAGGTGATAAAATCGGTGTTTGATATTGTTATTTCAGCATTTATTGTGTTTATTTTCACTTGTCGCCAGCCAAATTCTGCGGTATTGTGAGCTTGTTTGGGAGATCGTCTATTCTCAGTGTCAGCAAAATGTTGATGCGAGTGGAAATAAATTATAAGTCAGGGAAGCGTTATGTTACCAGTTAGTCACGGTGTTATTAAAATATTATCGAGATATATTATCATTAGTCTGTTCTTTGTGCCTGTTTCAGTGCTGTCACAGGATGAGGCAGTAGATGATCAGATTCCAGTAGTTTCTTCAGAAAGTGAAGCTGAGTTATTAGAAGAAGCTGCAGATGCCGGTATTGATGCTGCAACAGCCACGGTAGAAGATGCACTTGATGCGGTCAGCAGTCCGGAAGAAGTTGATGCTGCAGAGGAAACCGTAGCAGAGCTTATACAAGAAACCCCAGCAGAGTCGTTACAAGAAACTCCTACAGAGACTGTTGAAGAAGTTACGGCAGAAGTTGTTGAAGAAAGCGCAACAGAAACTCCTGAAGGTAATCGCCGTAGCGTTCGTAGGCTTGGCATTGATCAAACCGAGGAGTTTTCATTAGATTTGAGCGCCCCTATTATTGCCCCAGCTCCTGTGTCAGAAGTAAATACCCCAGATGTAACCTTGCCGAATGCCGAACAAGACAGTCAGTTACAGGATGTTCTGGTAAGACTGGCATTAAACCCATCTGATGCTGTCTCACTGCGGGAACGAAATGCTATTCTAGCTGATGTTATTACCCAAGCCGGCCTAGCACTGGCAAATAACCAACTTAACTTGGCTAGGCGCTTGACTAGTGCTGTAAACACTGTAAACACTGGGCAAGCTGGCCTGTCTGAAACTGTAGCTGCCATAGCTGCAAGAGCAACACAAAATCAGGCATTGGCAGATGCAAACGCTGACCTGGCTGCTGGTCGTTTGTTCGCTCCGGCTGAAGCTAACGCATTCTCGCGCTATACCGCCTTACTTGCTCAAAATCCTGATAACCAAGGAGCAATAGAGGGTATGGACTCGCTCTTAAGTACAGTTATTGATGCAGCAAAAGCTCAAGCTGAAGCCGGTAACTATGAAGCAGCTCTAGAGCTACTAAATCAAGCAGGCTCGATACCGAATGGCACTTCAATTGTTGCTGCTGCGCGCTCTGAAGTTAGCACGCTATTAACCGATGTTATGGCAGCAATGAATGCCGCTACAGTGACTGCGATAGATAACGCTGATTTTGTTGCAGCGGAAACTCAAATTACACAACTGGTAGCTTTAGGCTACAGTAGTGTAGAACTTAATCGCTTACGCGCGCGTCTGGCTGATGCCCGTTTATATGGTGGCTTTAAACCGGGGCAGCAGCTTTCAGAGGCCTTCACAGGCGGCCGTGCTGGTTCGTCTCCGCCAATGATTGTAGTTCCTGCAGGTGAGTACTTGATGGGTGCTTCTGATGGTGATGGCCTCGCCCACAAAAGCGAGCGTCCGCAGCGTAGAGTAACAGTTAAGCGCGGCTTTGCAGTTGCACAGCACGAAACTACAGTTGATCAATTCAGATCATTTGTAGATGATACTAGTTATCGTACAGATGCTGAAAAAGCGGGAAAATCGCGTGTCTACGATGAAAAAACCGGAACTCTTATAGAAAAAGAGAGAGTTAATTGGCGCCATGATTACCACGGCGATAATGCCGATTCAGAGATGCCAGTTCTGCATGTCTCCTGGAATGATGCGAGTGCTTACGCAAACTGGCTCTCTCAGAGAACCGAGCGCACATATCGTCTGCCTACAGAGGCTGAGTTTGAGTATGTGCTGCGTTCTGGTAGCCAGACTATTTATTGGTGGGGAGATGGGGCACCAGAGAATGTGGTCGCCAACCTCACTGGTGACAGAGACAAATCAGATTCTCGTCGGCGCTGGACTGATGGCTTTGACCGGTACAAAGACGGTTTTTGGGGGCCTGCGCCGGTAATGACTTTTATAAGTAACCCGTTTGGTATTTTTGATATGGGCGGTAATGTGAGTGAGTGGGTCGAAGATTGCTGGCACAGCTCATACTCTCAGGCACCATCTGATACCAGTGCTTGGGTGAATCCTGGCTGTACTAGAAGGATGATCCGTGGTGCTTCGTGGAGCTCTGATCCTAAGCAGGCACGCTCATCAGCGCGTGTTTCCGCGGCAGCGACATCAGTTTTCTCCAGAGTTGGCTTTCGAGTGGTTCGAGATTTGTAAGTTTACAGTTTACTCTGTAGGGGCTGAGTTAACCTGATTAGTTCGAATCGCTTGTAGCATTCTTGCCAAACGTGTTCCCGCTAAGCTGAGTTGCTTTTCGATCAAGTCCAGAGCCTGCTTTTCGTACTGCAGGCTTATGCTTGATTGCTCAGGGTAGGCTTTATTTACAACAAGACTATGAGACGCATTAGTCCATTCATCTACCTCAAGTAAGCCCCATTTATTTCCGACTAATTGCGACGCTGCTAGTTTTCTCGCCATGCTTTTCCAGTCAGGATGGTGTTTTCGTATTATCGCTGTATCCCAAACTTGGTGTAGTCGCAGGGCAGTCTGCTTATATTCTACAATTACTGTATTGC
>CAZEFU010000060.1:0-8516 GCA_964511515.1 uncultured Wenzhouxiangellaceae bacterium | reverse complement strand
CTTGATGGGCGTCCTTTAACAGGTCATCTAATGTCGCTATTGATTGCTGTAGTCGCTGACTAATATCAGAGCCTGTTAAAAAATCTATTTCTTCTTCGGGGAAATCAATCGCTGCTTCTACAAAAATGCGAATTGCGGTTAGCTCTGCCAGTATTTGATTTACCCTGTGCGAAAAAACTCCGGAAAGAGAGCGTTGGGCTGCTCTTACGCTATGGGCGCTGGAGGCGGAAATTAGGTCGGCAATGGCTTCTGTCTGCACCAGATCTAGTTTGCCATTTAGAAATGCACGTTCGGAAAATTCACCAGCCCGGGCTTGGCGTGCGCCTAACTCTATAACTCTATCGAGTAATAACTGCATAACTACCTGTCCGCCATGGCCTTGTAGCTCGATTACACTCTCACCAGTAAATGAGTTGGGGGCAGGAAAATATAAGACCAAACCTTGGTCAATGGTGTTGCCATCTTTGTCTTTGAAGTGGGCAAGCTGGGCTTGCCTAGGCTGGGGTTCGGTATCTAATATACCGGTCTTGATTGCCGCTAGATCAGCACCTGAAATTCTTATAATGCCAACACCACCAGAGCCTGGTGGTGTTGCAATTGCCGCTATGGTATCGGAAATTATCATATAACCCTATACGGGTAGATGCTTACTCGGTTGCTGCAATTTTGCGGGTGATATACCACTGTTGCAACAAAGATAGTCCAGCATTGGTTGCCCAATAAAGCACCAAGCCTGCCGGGAAGAAAGCAAACAACACAGAAAATGCGATTGGCATGGCCTGCATTATCTTTCTCTGCATCGGGTCCATACCTGGTGTGGGGCTCAGGCGCTGGGTAAGCACCATAAATATGCCGTTTAGTACGGGCAGAATAAAGTATGGGTCTTTGTCGCTGAGGTTGGTAATCCACAGCATAAATGGTGCTTGGCGCAGCTCCACACTTTCTAATAATACCCAGTAAAGGGCAATAAACACCGGGATTTGAATCAGCATGGGCAAGCAACCACCAAGAGGATTAACTTTTTCCTTCTTGTACAGCTTCATTGTTTCTTGGCTGAGACGTTGACGGTCATCCCCATAGCGGGCTTTCATTTGCTCGATTCTTGGCTGTAGCTTACGCATCCTAGCCATCGACTTATACTGCGCTTCGGTCAGCTTGAAAAATGCCAATTTAACGGTAAGGGTAAGCAAAATAATCGCAAAACCCCAGTTAGCTACCAAGCTGTGGAACAAGGATAATAACCAGAACAGCGGTTTGGACATTATTGTAAATATGCCGTAATCAACTGTAAGGCTCAGGCCCGGAGCTACTTCATCCAGTTTTTCTTGTAATTTTGGACCAACATAAAACTGATCTATAAATTCGTGTTGACCGCCGGCTGGAACACTTACCGCTGGCGCTACCGCACGAATTAAATAACGCGGCCAGCCATTCGGGTCTATTACTGCAGTTGAATAACTTATTTGCTGTCCTGGTTGTGGGATCCAGGCACTAAAGAAATAATGCTGAATCATGGCTATCCAGCCTTGATCTGATGTCATCTTGATTGGATCATCAGAGAAGTTGCTGAATTTTACTTTTTCAAGCTTTTCTTCCGGGGTATAAACTGCAGCACCGAGGAAGCTGTAGCTGCCTGGATCAGTAAATGAGCTGCCACCATCGGATAACTGTGCGCGCTGAAGCTGCTGATAGTTATTGCCCTGCCACACGCTATTGCTGTTGTTGCTTAAATACTGACGTACTTCAATATCATAATCACCGCGCGTGAAAATATATGTTTTGGTAACTTTAATGCCGTCTGCTGATTGCCATGTTAGTGGTACTCGCAGTTCATCCTGGCCCTCGCGCAATGCATAGTCTCTTTGGCTGGCCTCAAAGCGATCGTTGTGGGTGGGTGCGGAGAAATTACCCCCCAGTAAACCCGATTGAGCAATAAACAATTCATTGCTTTGACTGCTAAGAATTTGTACTTTCTTTTCGGGGTTTCCCTGCACTATCGGATACTCAAGCAACCAAGCGTTAGTAAGGGTGCCTCCAATCAGGTCGATCTCGATCTGCAATACATCGGTGGTCACGGTTACCGTTGGGTTGGCTGCCTGAATAGATGGTTCGCTTTGTTGTGCGGCGTTATTGCTGGAACCAAGAGGCGCCACAGGTAAATCAGCTGCGCCGTTAACTGGCTGCGCTAATTGCGGGTTTGAAATGGCCGTTGTGCTTGCTACCGGAATATCAGCACCAACTGGTACGGGTGCTGCCACTGGTGTTTCGGTTGTCTCCACTTGGGGGTTATAGTCACTTTGCCATTGAATCCACAAGGAATAACCTAGAAAAACCAGAAGAATTAAAAGTATGGGTCGCATATTAGCCATTTATCAGTCCTGCTTGCTATGCGGGTGTTTCCGGCATAGTTTGTATTCGGTTTTTTGCCAAAGTTGTTTAAGTGAGTTTACTAAAATCTGATTATCTGGCTCCAGGGCTGCCTGCCGCTGCGCTAAAACCACATAATCTATACCGTTTTTGCCAAAATCTTGGGTTGAAAGCAACATACGAAAGCTCTCTCGCACCACGCGCTTTATTCGATTCCGCCGAACCGCACGCTTATCTACTTTTCGCGATACAACCTGCCCTAAACGGGCAAAGCCCAAACCATTGCCGGTTTGGGCCATAATTCTAAAGTATTGGTCCCTGCAAGAGGTGTTTTTCTTAAATACCCGGGAAAAATCCTGTTTATCCGTCAACCTAAACTTACGTGGGTAAGCTTGATTACCAATATCTTTGTCAGAAGAGCTTGCCTGCATGGTGATTCAGCATGCCACTTCTGGACTTGTCATTGACAATGCTCAGGCAGACAGGCGCTTGCGGCCTTTAGCACGGCGAGCACGAATTACTGCGCGGCCACCACGGGTAGCCATACGAGCACGAAAACCATGGGTACGTGCACGCTTTAAATTACTGGGTTGAAATGTACGTTTCATTGTAAAATACCTTTACTAAATATAGGCTCTGCCAGTAAATACTCGATCAATGTAACAGGCCCGTTTAGGCTTGTTTTTATACTTTTGAAGGAATATTCTTCTGAACCGTCGAACCTGCTCAAAACAAGAGGCGAATAGTACCTTTCTATCAGGATTCTTTCAAGCTAAATCGTCTAAAATCTGGCTTTTTCATCAGAATTTTTCAATCTACCCCGTTTTTGTGGATAACTTATCCACAGCATAGTACTATAGTCGCAATTGTCACTGTTGCTGATTTTTTAGCCTCAGAGTGACCAATAATAAAACTTGTCAAACAAGCCGCTATAACAAAAACATGAGCTGTTGACCCCGTACTCGGATTAAGCCGACTAAAGCCACTTTGATCAATAATTAGATAATGACAAACAAAAACTGGGAGCTTTGCCTGCAACATCTGGAAAGAGAGCTGGCACCGCAAGACATAAACACATATATTCGTCCACTGAGGGTAACTCCAGGTCCTGGTGGGCAGCTGAAATTATTGGCGCCAAACTCGTTTATTAGTGACCAGGTAGCCAATGAGTATCTAGAAAGAATTCGCGATATTCTTGAGCACCTTGGCGTTAGCCGAGAATTAGTAACCATCCACATTGGAGTAAACCGCCCCGGGGAAACCAATGTAGAGGCTGCTACTACGCATTTCGCAACCGGCCTTGACCCTAGCTATACCTTCGCTAATTTTGTTTTGGGAAAATCCAATGAACTTGGTTATTCTGCAGCCCAACAAGTGGCAAAAAAACCCGGCAGAACATACAATCCGCTCTTGCTTTATGGTGGTACCGGCCTAGGTAAAACCCATCTGTTACACGCCTGTGGAAACCTGATTCAGGAGGCCAACCCAAGTGCGCGAGTTCTGTATTTGCATTCCGAAAAGTTTGTTAATGACATGATTCGATCTTTGCAGCACAGAACTATTGATGAGTTTAAAGATCACTATCGAAACCTCGATGTTCTGCTTATTGATGATATTCAATTCTTCGCCGGTAAAGAACGCACCCAGGAAGAGTTCTTTCATACTTTCAATACCTTAGTTGAGGGGCAACAGCAAATAATTCTTACCTGTGACCGCTACCCTAAAGAAGTAAAAGGCATTGAGTCACGCCTGCGCTCGCGTTTTGGTTGGGGGCTTACGGTTGCAATTGAGCCGCCCGACTTTGAAACCAGGGTGGCAATTTTGATGAGCAAAGCAGAAGAAAAAGGCGTTCCTCTGCCCGAGGATGTAGCTTATTTAATCGCCCGCAGAATGCGCTCAAATGTACGTGATCTTGAGGGCGCCTTAAATACCCTTAGTGCTAGCGCGCGCTTTACCGGTCGTGATATTAATCTAGAGTTTGCTACCGAAACCCTCCGAGATCTTTTGGCTGTACATGATCGCTTAATTTCGATTGATAACATCCAAAGAACTATTTCTGAGTACTATAAGCTCAGGGTTAACGAGCTCTTAAGTAGGTCGCGCAAACGTTATATCGCCAGACCCAGGCAAATGGCTATGTCGCTGGCAAAAGAACTAACCAACCATAGCTTGCCAGAAATAGGTGATGCCTTCGGTGGCAGAGACCATACAACCGTTTTACATGCCTGTCGTAAAATTCAGGAGTTGCGCGATACTGATGCACGAATTCGTGAAGATTGGTCGCGCTTACTGCGGGAGCTAACTACCTGATGCTTAGCCTGGTTAAAAATATACAAAAACCATTTTTTCAGGCGGCAAAAGCAATGTACAATGGTGTGGATTGCCTGTGGATAAAAGTGTACTAAAATGAAAAACAGACTTATCCACACTTTATCCACAAAGTATACAGGTTTTTTCCGGCAGTTATACTTGCTGTAACTACCTGAAATATAAAATGAATAGTGGGATATATACAGGAAACAGGCTAGCTTATTATTACTAGTTTTATAAATAGATTTATAATTATATACACGGGATAAAAGATGAAATTCAGCATTCAAAGAGAAGCTCTTTTGCAACCACTTAGCCAAGTTGTCGGTGTTGTTGAACGCAGACAGACTTTACCAGTACTTGCAAATTTTCTATTGGTAGCTACAGAAAACCAACTATCAGTTACTGGTACGGATATGGAAGTTGAGTTAGTAGCTAAAGCAAGTGCGACAGTTGATGAACCTGGCGAGACAACGGTTCCTGCAAGAAAGTTAGTGGATATTTGTCGAGCACTCCCGGATGGTTCAAACATAAGCTTTCAAACAGAAGGCGAGCAAGTGTTGGTAAAAGCAGGCCGCAGTAAATTTACTTTAAGTACACTGCCAGCCTCAGAGTTTCCGGGTATAGATGTCGAAGAAGCTATGCAGAGCAGCATTCAGGTTGAAGAAAAAGGCCTGAAGAGACTGCTTGATAAAACCTCATTTGCAATGGCAAATGGCGATGTACGGTTTTACTTAAATGGCTTGTTGTTTGATATCCGTTCAGACTTACTGCGTACAGTTGCCACTGATGGCCATCGTTTGGCTCTTTGTGATCAAAGCGGCAGTTTTGCCGTAGAGGAGAGCCTGAAGAAGATAGTTCCGCGCAAAGGAGTGTTAGAACTAAGCCGAATGCTAAGTGACAGTGATAAAACTGTAGAGCTAGGCATTGGCAAATACTTTATTCGCTTGGTGCATGGTGATGTTACCTTTACTTCCAAGCTGATTGACGGTAATTTCCCGGAATATGAAGGAGTTATACCAGTTGCCGCGAAAAACACCATTCAGGCAGACCGCGCTGAATTGATCCGCGCTTTGCAACGCGCTTCCATTTTATCGAATGAAAAATATCATGGCGTTCGCCTGGAACTCAATGATAATAATATGAAAATTGTGGCCCATAACCGCGACCAGGAAGAGGCTGTGGAAAACATTGCAGTTGAGCAAGACATGCCAAATGCTCAGCTTGGCTTTAACGTGACCTATTTGCTTGATGCCCTAAATGCTCTAGATAGCGAAAAAGTCAGCATGGCTATGGAAGACCCAAATACTAGCTGTTTAGTCACCGAGCCTGATAATGACGACAGCCGCCATGTAGTAATGCCGCTGAAGCTTTGATCCTGCTGGCCTCCTGGTTTGGCTGAGTGCGAGTAATAAAGCTCAATATTGGCAATTTTCGTAATATCGAATCGGCGACGTTAGATATACACCCACAATTAAACTTCTTTATTGGCCCTAATGGGGCCGGTAAAACTAGCGTTTTGGAAAGCTTGGTCGTATTGGCCAAAGGCCGCAGTTTTCGCAGCGGCAGTCACAGGGACTTAATTGGCCCTGCTGCAAAGCAACTGCAACTGCACTGCCAAGTAGAGCACCAAGGTAAAACTCACCGTTTAGGAATAGAGCGCAGCATTAGCAAGTGGCGCGGCCGGCTTGATGGTGAGGACATTAAGCAGCGTGCTGACCTAGCCCGAATGCTGCCCCATATTTGCATATACCCAGATAGCCATTTACTTGTAGCAGGCGGCCCAGACAGTCGGCGACGCTATATGGATTGGACAGTGTTTCACGTGAAACCAGGTTTTTTGTCTATCTGGCTGCGCTTCCACAGAGCATTAAAACAACGCAATGCCTACCTAAAGCAGGGCGAAAGCGAGGAAAACTCGATACTGCTGGATGCGCTGGAGAAACAACTGGGGGAAACCGCTAAACAAATCGACTCTTTGCGCAACGAGTCGTTTGATCAGTTAAAACCATTCATTCTAGATGTTTTAAGCGAGATTTCACCACAATTTCCAGAAATAAGCATGGAATATACTCGTGGCTGGAGTGGCGGTGATTACCAGGACTATCTTTCAGGCAACAGGCAGCGCGATCGAGATGCTGGCCAAACCCTGGGCGGACCCCATCGAGCCAATATTGATTGTTTGTCTGGCAAGCAGAGATCTCGAGACATTCTTTCGCGCGGACAACAAAAGGCGCTGTCTTGTGCGATGTTGTTGGCTCAAGCAGAGCATTTAGTAAAAAACCAGATAGAGCCAATATTTCTTTTGGATGACCCAGAGTCAGAATTTGATGGGGTTGTTTTGGGCCGGCTACTGCAAAGGGTATGCAAACATAATCAGCAAGTCTGGGTTACTTCTGTCAGTGGTGACCTCCCACAAAGATTTAAGCAAATAAAAGATTATGCAGTGTTTCACGTGAAACACGGTAAGTTCGAGAAAATGTTATAATTAACCATCTTTAAACGAACACCTAATTACACACCAGCACAGGCTCATCAATAACCTGAACGACCTTACAGGTAAGCGTCTTTGTGCTCAGCAGCGGTATTAAACATGACTCAAAATTATGATTCCACCAGTATTAAAGTCCTCAAAGGACTTGATGCAGTACGCAAGCGCCCTGGCATGTACATTGGCGACACCGATGACGGTACAGGCTTACATCACCTTGTCTTTGAGGTTGTTGATAACTCTATTGATGAAGCTTTATCTGGTCACTGTGACAAGATAGTAGTTAGCATCAATGAAGATGGCAGCGTTAGTGTCAGCGATAACGGCCGTGGTGTACCAGTTGATATCCACGAAGAAGAGGGTGTTTCAGCAGCAGAAGTAATAATGACGGTGCTGCACGCTGGCGGTAAATTTGATGATAACTCATACAAAGTATCCGGCGGCCTTCACGGAGTAGGCGTATCAGTTGTGAACGCCCTGTCTGATGAGTTGGATATGGAAATTAGAAGAGATGGTAAAGTTTGGCAGCAAACCTACCATCTTGGTGTACCGCAAGCGCCGCTTAAGTCTGTTGGTGATACCGATAAAACTGGTACAACGATTCGGTTCCTGCCGAGCAAAGAGACTTTCTCTGATGTTGAGTTTCATTTCGAAGTATTGGCCAAACGCCTACGCGAACTCTCGTTCCTAAACTCAGGCGTATATATTGAGCTGCGTGATGAGCGCAATGACAAGAAAAGCATCTTCTCCTACGAAGGCGGGATTAGTTCTTTTATTGAGTATCTTGGTAAAAGAAAAACCCGATTACATCAAACAGTTATAAGCTTTAGCCGCGAAGTAGATGGGGTTGTTGCTGAGGTTGCCATGCAGTGGACAGACTCCTACCAGGAGGGTGTGTACTGCTTTACGAACAATATTCCTCAACGAGACGGCGGCAGCCACCTAGCTGGTTTTCGGTCTGCCCTTACTCGTACTATCAATCAGTATATTGAAAAATCCGCTGGCGCCAAGAAAGATAAGGTTAGTATGAGCGGCGATGATTGCCGCGAAGGCCTGCTGGCAGTGCTCTCGGTAAAAGTACCTGATCCGAAGTTTTCATCACAAACCAAAGACAAACTGGTTTCATCGGAAGTTAAGCCGATAATTGAATCTATGGTGAGTGGCGCTTTAAAAGAGTTTTTGCTGGAAAACCCAGTAGAGGCTAAGCTTATAACCTCCAAGGTTGTAGATGCATCCAGAGCGCGTGAGGCGGCGAGAAAAGCCCGGGAAATGACCAGGCGTAAAAGTGTTCTCGATATTGCTGGTTTACCAGGGAAATTAGCCGATTGTCAGGAAAAAGACCCAAGCC
>CAZEFU010000059.1:0-8523 GCA_964511515.1 uncultured Wenzhouxiangellaceae bacterium | reverse complement strand
AGGCACGGGCATGAGCTTCCGGGTCATTCACTAGATCTTCGTAACTTAGCTGAAAAATGCAGTCTCCAAAAATTGACTGCCAGTGGTGCATAAGCTTTTGGCACTGAGAGTTGTAATCGGCAAAGTCCACTAGGCTGCTTGCATACCTTGATGAAGCATCCAATTGTTGGAAGTAGACTGAAACTGCGTTATCCAGCAGGTCTCTTTGCGTATGAATAAACTTTGCTTTAGGAAATAGTTTTTTAATCAACCCCATCAATAAAATATTATCCGGGCGCTTATCAGTTATCCGCTGAGAAGCAGTTGACATTGTTGTTATCAACTCTTCATATTGATTAGCCAACTCATGCACCACTTCAGGTTTTGCCGAAGTATAAAGTGAATCCAACAATTCCCCTTGTTCATGGAACAAACGAATGAAATAACCAAGCTCGCCAAGCGAGTTAATCACACTATGCCCCGCTAAGATTTGCTCGACCAAGGTAGAACCTGAGCGAAAATTACCAACTATAAAAATGGGCTCCAGTTGCGAATCACTAGCTGATTTATTTACCCATTCAGTAGTGACCTGCTTAATACATTGCTGCATATATATTGCCATCTCAGATGACTTATAGGAACCAATACGCCTGGCCTGTAATTTGTTCGCAACTCTATAATATTCAAATGCTTGAGAATACATATCCAAGTCATCATGGGCCTTGCCAAGAGCATAATTGAGACTTTCCTTGTCGTATATAGAACTAAACTCACTAGCACACAGATCCTTCGCAGTTTCGATTAAGTTCAGGTCGTCAAGTCTGGTTTTTTTGGAATATATCAATCGAACAAGAGCCTCTGTAAAAGTTGGTTCTTGCGACAAGATTTCTTTATATAGTTTCTCAGACTCAATCTTGTTACCGGCTGCCTGCAGTAAGGTTGCCAGGTTCAGTCTGGCTATTTGGTGGCGGGGATTAATTGTTAGTGCCTTCTCAAGATAACTTATTGCTACAGACTCTTGGTGAAATTCTTCATGCGTTAGAGCAAGATTTATATAGCCCTCTTCTAAAGGTACATATCCGCAACTGATAGCCCTTTCAAACATCTGCACAGATAGTTTGTATTTCGATTCCAACTTGTGGATAAGGCCAAGCTGGAAATACGCTCGTGGATTATCTGGGTATTGGCTAACAAAGGCCTGATAATATTTTGCCGCTTTTTCATTTTGCCCGATGGCAAGACACCAGTTAGCCAAATTAGTTACATAGCCAAAATTGGCAGGGTCTTTGTTGAGTAATTTATCGGCAAATAAGATGGCTTGCTTAAGATTCTTGGTTTTGACGGATACCAGCACACATGCTTTTAATGTCTGCACATCACCAGGGTTGCTCTTATAAAGTTGCAATATAAGTTTCTTAGCCTTTGCTAATTTACCTGTTGCCAGCAATTTTTGAGCTTGCCTGAGTTTGCCGATTTTGTTTGCTACCACCATAGTTTTTCTATCCTACTATCTGTATCACACTGGATCTATGTCCAGTGCTACTACCATCCTGGTTTCATCTGTATCAAAGGGTATGGTCCCATGCCACATATATGATGGAAACCTAACCATAAGACCAGGTTCTGGTTTGACGATTAAATCTGCTGGCATAGGGATAACCGAATCAAAACCAGGCTCGCCAAATTGTACCCAGCCTTGTTTCTCAACTTCATTCTCTACAGTTGTGGGCAAATGTATATAGTAAGGGCCACTGTACCAGCCATCACTATGGAAATGATTGAGATGATAGCCTTGCTTCTTAAGTAATACTGACCAGGCACCAGTATAAACATAGTTGCGTGTATTCCTGGAAAGGGTAGGATGTGTGTCATCAACAGGCAACTGATTCAGGAAAGGCTGCATTTGCTCATCAAAGCTATTTTTCAATAGCTGTATAACCCTCGCTGGGCTTGTAAAGAGGTCGCCAATTGTTTGCGAGCCGTGCATTAGCGATTGATCCAATGGTTGGCGTTGGTCTAAATGCAGGGCCGCCAAATGCTCCTGTAATTCTTGATTAAACTCGGCCAGTGAAGAGTAACCTTTGGGGGTTTCAATTATTGTTTTTAATAATAACTTCTCATAATTATATAGTTCGTAATACTGATCACTACCAGCAATTCTCAGGGCTGTTGCCTTTAATGCTATATAGCCTTGATGAAGTTTATTTTGGCTTATCAAGTTAGTGATAATCGGTAGTGCTGCCGTGTGATCCCCGTTGCTAAGATAGCTAGTAGCCAGTTCTTCTTGGCAGAGTATATTATCCGTATCAAGGTGTAATGCCTGAAGATGGGTTTTGACTGCTTCTTCAAATTTTTGTTGTTTTCTTAATACAACCCCATAGAGCTTATAGTTCATCGCATTGCTTGGGTCATATTGCAAAAGATAGCGCGATTGCTCTGCAGCTTCATCAAAATCATTAGCTAGAGTTAACTTATAGACTAGTTCCCGTCTTAAATAATGTGATTCCGGTGCCTGCTTAATTGAATTGTAGTATGACTTCAGAAAATCACTACTGCCTTCCACCCATAAAAGCTGGTTAAGCCAATGATGATGAGAAGTATTAAATGGCTCCAACTCTATAGCCTTGCTAAATGCCTTTTGTGCCAACCCAGCCTCACCTAAAGCTGCGTAGCAACTGCCTATATTTTGATGGGCCTCGGCTATTTTAGGGTCTATCTGCACCACTTTGTGTAACAACAAAAGAGCCGCTGGGTTGTCGTTTTGCAATTTCAGAACTACTGCCTTGTTGTGTAAAGCGATAACTGAGCGGGAATCAATTGCCAAGCACTTATCGAAATGCTCTAAGGCTTTGGGGTAATCTTCTTCATCTTGATAGATCAAGCCCAAAGTTGAGTGCGCATTCGCATGCGCTGGCATTATGGTCAACAATTTATACAGTTGTGTTTTTGCCTGTTGCTGATCGTCAACTTTTCTGAAACTTAGAGCCAGATTATACAAAGCGTCCTGCAAGCCAGACTGAAGGTTTAAGGCCCGTTGGTAGGACTTTATCGCACTTTCAAATTTATCTTGCCGAGCATAGAGATTACCAAGATTTGTGTGTGCCCCTGGATCTATGGGATTGATTTTTATACTCTTTGCAAAGGCCTTCCTGCTTGAGACCAGGTCTCCTTGATAAAGCAAAGCAACACCCAGCATATTTAAAGCCTGAGAATTACGCGGGCTGAGCTTCAGGAATTGTCTCAACACCTGAGCTGCTTGAATAAATTGCCGTTGTTGCAGCAATCCTGAGGCTTGTTGAAGCAATATTTGTGCTTGATTTGCGGCCATGCTGTACTGCCAAGTGTAGAAGAGAAGAACAATGACTCCTTGTGAACAAATTGTCAATTATTTAGGCTTTCTATAGGCCAAAAAAAAACGGCGAATATAATCCGCCGTTTTCTTCATACTTACTTACATACTTACAGATTTAGAAATCCTGCTTGTACCTTACACTAAGTTCCCGACCGTACGGGTTATATAGTGTCTGGTTGTAGTTACGCCAAGCTGGAGTATCTGTGTAGTATTGCGGTAACTCTTCAGTTACATTCCGAACACCAAACGCGATCTCAGCATCCCAAGGTAGGTTATAACCTACACGCAGGTTGTGGAAGAGAACCGCATCCATTGCATTGAATGCATCAGATGGTGCATCTTGACCTGCAATATAGTTCATTCTCCAAGAAGCGAAGAAATCACCATAAGACCACTGAGTTAAGTGATTAGCTCTGAAGTTAGGCAAACCACGCTCACCAGCAATGTTACGCCTGATATCATTACCATCATCATCAGTATCAACATTAATATACTCAAGTACATAAGATGCATCAGTAGTGAAGGTGAATCTACCTATAGAGTTAGTATCGAGAACATAGCTTATGGCAAAATCTATACCGCTAGTTTCTGTTTCCAGGAAGTTTTGTACACCGCCTTGAATCGATTCTACTTGTCCATTAGAGCCACGAATAACAGCTGGTGTATTACCACCGGCTTGGTCGTTAAAGCGCATAATTTCATCAAGACTGAGAGCGGCAATCCGGTCAACATAAGAAATGTCATACCAACCAGCTTCGAAGGAAAGATCATCAGTGATCTGCCAAACAAAACCAAAGTTCATGGTATCGGCAAATTCAGGTGCCAAAGTAGGGTTACCACCAGACCAAGCCAAAACCTGTGGATTATTAGTAGCATCACAATAAGCTGCATCGTTACCAGGGTTACCCTGAGTATCACAATAGTAATAATCGTAAACTGACGGGAAACCGAAAGACTGACTGGCAAACAATTCGTTCATTGTTGGAGCCCGGAACTGAGTGCCTACAGCACCACGCAACAGAATGTTATCAGTCGGACGATAAGCTGCTGTGAACATATAAGTTGTATCGTCAAATACGCGGTTTGCACTTTGAGCACCAACATCACCAGTTTGGTCATATTCGTCATAGCGAGTAGCTACACTTAGCTCAAGACCAAAGTCAAAGTCTACGGCAACCTCAGCAAACAGAGATGTGCGATCGCGAACGGCGAATACATCATCACCACCAGAACCACCAGAGATGAAGCCAGCAGCAGAGGCAGGATCAGATTTCTTGGTAAAGTCCAAGTTCTCAAATTCGCCACCAACTACACCAGATACGATCATGCTGTCGTTGCTCCAGACCATACCACCAAAGGTACCATCGAAGATATTACGCTCATTTCTGAACTCAGTAATACCTGTATGGGCAACGGTTTTGAAGAATGCAATTGCATTTGCTTCCCATGCACTTTGGCTCAGACCAGCAACATTGAATAGATCAAAGGTGCCATCATCAAGCCCTGCCTGGAAGAGAACATCGTTAACCAAGTTGGTGTTATGTATATCTTCAATTTTAAGCGTGTACTGGTAGTTAACTTCCCAATCCATGCCTTCAAGAACATCTACATAGCCGTCTAGGCCAAACACCATATCGTAAGCAATATCGTTAAATGTAGCATCACGTGTACCCATAAGTGCAGTACGTGTGTAGATATATAGATTCGGATCCACTGCATCCCAAATATCAGCTACAACATCAGCCGGTGCATTTGGATTATCAAACTGCATGGTTACAGTGTTAGTTGATACTGGAGTAGGAGCAAAGCGCGATACTGTAGTATTACCGGTGTAAGACAATCTGGCATTAAAGTTGATTTTATCAGTCAACTCGTAGTTCATTTTAGCCATAATTGAGTTACGATCTTGCTGTGGGAATAACCAGGTTACATTCGAGTATGCGTAACCACAACGGAAACCTTGGTCGATTGTATTATCAACATTTTCGCAAAGCGAGTCTTCAAACCAGCTTACAAACCCACCAGCTGACTGGCTTGCGTAGAATACGTTGGCAACCGGACTGTACCAAGAAACACCGTTATCGAAACCAGATACATCAGTATCAGCAAGCTCATCAGTAGTTGTGCCCTGAGCTGTAATAATAATATTACCGCGATCAGTAGATACACCGCCAGCAAATTCAAACTGCTTGGTAGTACCATCATCAACACTACGGTTCTCATACAAAAATGAAGCAGATACGCCGTTCATTTCCCGCAGAGTAATAATATTGATTACACCAGCGATAGCATCAGAACCATAAATAGCTGAAGCACCACCACGTAGAACTTCGATCCGGTCAACAATTGCTACTGGGATATTATTCAGATTCTGAGTCTGCCCACCACCATAACCGGCACCCGCCATACGGCGACCATCGATTAGAACCAAAGTTGCACCAATACCACGTAGATTAACTTCTACTGAACCTGGCGCGCCATTACCAAAGCCAGAACGGCCTTTCCAGGAACCAAAGGTGTTAGCAGAAAGGTTACGCAGTACTTCAGCAACACTTGTGTCGCCTGACATATCAATGTCTGCACGGGATATAATTGTGATTGGAGTTGCGCCTTCAACATCTACACGCTTAATACGCGTACCTGTTACTTCAACACGATCCAGCTGTACAGCTTCTTCGTCAGCATCACCTTCTTGTGCAAAGGCTACGCCAGATGCAAGGGCCATGCTAAGCACGGCACCAGCACCCAGGGTGCTGTGGATAGACCGTGACAATAGATTTTGTTTATATTTCATTTTAAAACTCTCCCAATTGGGTTGGAATAAATAAGTCGATCGAAGCATTCTCTGATCGGGTGCGTTATGCATACACAGCACCACGCCAGAGCTCGCGCTCCAACTTGGGGTCAATAGTATCACTGCTAGCAAGGAATGAAAAGAGTTTGTTAACTATTTGTTAGTTCTGTTTTATGTTATGGGGCTGGCTGCGCGCGGGGAAATAATGTACAGGCTCAGAAGCTCGGTTTATCTTGTTGATTATTATAAATAAATTTTCGACAACAAAATATCAGCAGCATTATACTTTCTTAACATCGACTAAAAATACTTAAAACTCGAATTTGTATGCCATTGATATTTAAGTATTATTAAATTAATTCTAAGCCAAACATTCTATCTAAACCAGTATTTAGCAAGGAATCTTAGCTCAGACTCGCTCGTAATGAGTTCAATTCATGCTGCATAGCCGCAGGCAGACGTTCACCGTACTTAGCCAGATATTCAGCTATTTGCTCCATTTCCTGTAGCCACCCCTGCTTATCTACTGCCAACAATGCTTCTAACTGCTCTGTAGACATCTCCAGGCCATCTAAATTGAGGTCGTTTGGCTGTGGCATATGGCCAATTGCGGTTTCATTGGCCTTAACTGAGCCATTACAGCGCCCAATTATCCATTCCAGAACGCGCATATTGTCGCCAAAACCAGGCCACATAAAGTCTCCAGCCGAATTTTTACGGAACCAGTTAACGTGGAAAATACCAGGTAAGTTAGTGGCTTTTTCTGTAAAACTTAGCCAGTGCGCCCAATAATCAGCAAAGTTATATCCGCAAAATGGCTGCATCGCCATTGGATCACGCCGCACCACACCAACAGCACCGGTTGCTGCTGCTGTAGTTTCAGATGCCATAGCGGCACCAACTAATACCCCATGAGCCCAAGATTTAGCCTCGAATACAAGCGGTACTAGGCGCTCGCGGCGACCGCCAAAGATAATCGCTGAAATTGGCACACCTTGAGGTGCTTCTGCCATTTCACTATATGAGGGGCAGCTCTTGCTAGAAACAGTAAAGCGGGAATTTGGATGTGCCGCCGGACCATTGGCTGGGTCATAGTCTCGCCCTTGCCAATCTTTAGCCGGAATACGGTCATCTAGACCTTCCCACCAAGGCTGATTATCATCAGTTGTGGCTACATTGGTAAAAATAGTATCTTTATACAGGCTAGCTAGAGCACTAGGGTTGGTTTTTTCTGAAGTACCAGGGGCTACGCCAAAGAAGCCAGCCTCTGGGTTAATTGCCCACAAACGCCCATCTTCTCCCGGGCGCATCCAGCAAATATCATCACCAACAGTCCAAACCTTCCAACCTTTATAGCTTTCTGGTGGAATCAGCATGGCTAGATTGGTCTTGCCACAGGCAGAAGGAAATGCCGCTGCTACATAGTGGGTTTCTCCAGCTGGGCTTTCCAGACCAAGAATCAGCATATGCTCAGCCAACCAGCCCTCGGTACGAGCCTGATGGGAAGCAATTCGCAGGGCGTGACATTTCTTACCCAGTAGGGCGTTGCCACCATAGCCTGAGCCAATACTCTTGATGCTCAACTCTTCAGGGAAGTGCATAATAAAGCGACGCTCAGGCGAAAGATCACCAATTGAGTGCAAGCCCTTAACAAAGGTACCTTCGCGCTCAATTCGCGCCAATGCTGGTGTACCCATGCGCGTCATAATGCGCATATTGGCCACCACATAGGCGCTATCAGTAATTTCAACTCCACAACGAGATAATGGGGAGTCTATTGGCCCCATGCAATAAGGAATTACATACATGGTTCTGCCGCGCATTGCGCCGCGATAGAGCGCATCAATTTTGGCATGCGCCGCTGCCGGTGCCATCCAGTTATTATTAGGCCCGGCATCTTGCTCTTCTGGAGTACATATAAAGGTTAGGTGTTCAACACGAGCTACATCGTCAGGGTTAGATAAATGCAAGTAACAACCAGGGTGGGTATCAGGGTTGAGAGCCTGAAAATCACCAGTTTCCAACAATAGCTCCGTGAGCTGCTGGTTTTCTGTAGCAGAGCCTGTGCACCATTGGATCTGCTCAGGCTCAGTGAGTCTGGCGACAGAAGCGACCCATTCGGCCAGAGCCACATTGCTGGTATTGCTGGACATACTAATTCCTTTAATTTTGTAGTGCGAAACGCACCCTCTATCAGAAATAAATTATATCACTTTAGGTAATGTCTGATCACCGCATTCTGCTGCTGGAATCAGCGTATTTATAACGTGGTCTATATATGGGTCAAAGTCATCGCCATCAGGCTCAGGGGCCTGGTGCTGCTCTAACAGTTGCAAATATCCAACGTAAGCAGCATAGGTCAACATCGCTCTTGAGGTAGCCTCGGCACTAGACATGC
>CAZEFU010000058.1:0-8525 GCA_964511515.1 uncultured Wenzhouxiangellaceae bacterium | reverse complement strand
GCCTTAATAGTCTTTCTTGGGCTAGAGTGGGAGCCAGGTTGTCTCGATTTTACACAACGCAAGAACTTTGTTAGAACAGCTAGCGTTAGTCAGGTTAGAGAAAAAATCTATACCAGCTCAGTTGGCAGGGGCCAGAACTACTATGAGTTCTTAACTGATGCTGAAAAGGCCTGTTATCTATAATATTGATTGCTTATTAAACTTGCCAAAAGGCTTGTTAGAAATCTATATGCCCAATCAGGTTTAGGTAACTTGCCTCACATAAGTAGGATTTATGCTAGTCTCACCCAGTGTAGGGTTAAGTGAAAACCATATGAATGAGAGACAGGTAGTTTCTGTAGGAAACAAACAGTTGGTGATTTGGCGATCATTGATAAACTGCTGTGCCTCATTGGTCTTGATTTCTTGTCTGTATGCGCCGCAGTTATTGGCTGAGCAACGGGTTACTACGCCTGTATTCCAAGCATGGACTATTGATGATGGATTGCCCTCAGGCAATATAGCTGCGCTGGCCAGAGGCCCAGATAACCATATCTGGCTCGGAACCAGAGAAGGTCTAGTAAGGTTTAATGGTAGAGACTTTATGGTATTGCGCCATGACCCAAAAGATCCTACATCTCTGTTGCCAACAAACAGCATCCAGTTTTTATATACTGATAAAAGTGGGCGTTTATGGGTGAGCCTTGAAGAGTGGGGTTTATTGAATCTAAATTCACGCCTGGAAGTTGAGCATCGCTTTACGACTACAACTACTAAGAGTATTCCCGGGAATGATATTTGGGCTATAACAGAAGCCTGTGTTGTGGTTGTTTTGTTTTGTTTTGTAGTTGAGTTTTGAGGGTGTTTTTGTGGATGGTTGGGTTTCTATGGTGATGGTTTGGTTCGTCTTTGGCCGGATACTGGGCAGTTGAGAATATACCCACCTTCGAAAGGTATTGAAGGCGGCCTGAATGCTGAAACAGTTCTGTCTCTGTTGGTAGATGCTGAGTGTCAATTATGGGTTGGCACCTGGGGTGGTGGCTTACTGCGTTTGCGCACTGATACAGATCAATTTGAAATTGTTTCAGGCCCATGGGATGATGCAACTAGTGAAACCTCGATCACGGCCTTAACGCAAGATAGTAGTGGTCGAATTTGGGCTGGAACTAGAGAGAATCTATTTTTTCTCGGTCCAGGGGCCGAAAAATTTCAAGCAAAAGAGCTTGAAACTAAAGAGAATAGACGGCTGCTGATTACCGCAATCCACCAAGATTCAAGCGGGAGTATTTGGGTTACATCTAGATTAGGTATTTTTCAACTATCTGCACATGGTAAAACTGAGAATCGCTTCCTGCCAGTGACAGGGCTATATGGCGGGCTGCCCACGGACTTTTTTTGGACTATGACTGAAGACCATGAGGGCGGCGTATGGTTTGGGTCTTTAGGTCAGGGCGTAGTCAGGCTGGATCCTGGCTGGAAAAATTTCCAGCGGTTACAGCGTAAGCCTGGCAACTCTACTTCCGGCAATTCAGACAATATTATTTCTACATACTGGGATCAAGAGACTAAGCACTTATGGGCTGGCACGATGGACGACGGCCTGAGCTATATTAATCCTGATAACTTAGAAACAGTGGTGTACAACCAGCATTTAGAGCAACCAGAGTCGTTAATGCGGGAGCGAACCAGGGTAGTGTTTAGAGATAAATCTGGGCGCCTCTGGCTGGGTCACTCTCAGGGCATAAGCGAAATGATAGCGCCAGGCCGCTTCAAACACTGGTTTACAGATCCTCAGTGGGTAGACGCGCTCGGTGAGAGCTACGTTAGTGATATTGAAGAAGGTACAGATGGTACCTTATGGTTGAGCTTATATGGTGGTGGTGCTATTCATTTCGACCCATCAGCTGGGTCACTGCAGGCCTATAATTTAGATCAAGTAGAGGGCCAACAACTCACCAGCGAGTCGGTTAGCTCTATTGAAATTGCTGCAGATGGAGTAATTTGGTTAGGCGGTGATAATGGTCTCCAGGCGATATCGCCTGCTGGTCAAGTGTTGCATGTTATTGATGACTATAGTGATCAAATTCGAGATATGACTCTAGCTCCAGACGGTACTTTGTGGGTCGCCTCCAGAACCAGCGTGAGTCAGTACCAACTAGATATTCCCAGCCCCAAAAGATTACGCCAGTACTCAACAGTTGATGGCTTGCCTCCTACCAGCGCCACTGGTGTCAGGGTAGTTAACAATGAAGTTTGGGTTACTACAAGAGGCGGTTTAGTGAGAATTCGCCCAGAGGAGAATACAGTTCGCGTTTTTAGTAGAGTGGATGGTCTGCCTTCAATTGAGTTTGAGGATCGAACTATGACGGTGCGCGAGAACAAGCAAATTTATGCCGGCACCTCGATGGGAGTGTTTACTTTTGAACCGGCTCGCTTGCGTGATGAGCCCCATATTATTGATGCCAGGGTATTTGCGGTCAGAACCATTGACCAGACATTCCCAAGAGATGAATTTGGTGCAGATATTATCAGGGTAGCTCATGATGCAGCCGTAGTTACATTTGAGTTTGGAGCGCTGACTTTCTCAGGCATTGACCAGTTGAGATATCGGTATCGATTATTAGGGCATGACCCAA
This sequence comes from uncultured Wenzhouxiangellaceae bacterium, assembly GCA_964511515.1. Lineage (GTDB taxonomy): Bacteria > Pseudomonadota > Gammaproteobacteria > Xanthomonadales > SZUA-36 > SZUA-51. Next base: position 5,910 of record CAZEFU010000058.1, on the reverse strand, counting down.
GCTGGGTCATTGCTAGTAATATCTCAGAACGATCTTATAGTCGTTTAGCACCGGGAAGCTATGTATTTGAAGTTCAGTCTTCTGTGCAAGCAGGTAAATGGCCAGACACCTTTGATCGCACAATATTAATTGTTAACCGCCCTCCATGGCTTAGCTGGCAGGCTTATCTGCTATATTTGTTAATTACTTTGGGTGTAATCACTGTAGCTTGGTATCGTTGGCAAATGGAGTTGAAACGCAGGTCTGCATTAGCCTTAGCTAAACAACGCGAGCAATCAGCAGAAACTCAACGCCAATTAACACGCTTCTTGACTGAATCGCTAGATTTGCAAGAGATTATGACTAGGTTTGCCACAGCCCTGAAGCAGCAATTGAATGTAAGTGGCCTACTGCTGCAGTTTAGAGGTGATGACTTACCAGAAACCCCATTTGTGACGGGAAACTGCTCTAGTATTGAGGGGATAGACTGGATCAAGCGAATGGAAGAACAGGGCCTATATAGTGCAGATTGGTCCGGCATGAAGTTGGAGTTAGGACAAAATACTCATGTATATATAACACCCTTAGTTTCAGGTGATGAATTGCTCGGGGTTGCAATTATCAGCGGTGGTAAAGATCAACCATTTACCCCAACTATTCAGGCTCTCATTCGACTAGATAGTAAAGTAGCAGCATCAGCTATCCAGAATGCACGGTTATATCAGCGAGTACAACAGCTCGCCCAAGATGCTGATTCTGCCAGCACCGCCAAATCCGATTTTCTGGCAACCATGAGCCATGAGATACGCACACCGCTCAATGGTGTGTTGGGGATGTCTGACTTGTTATCAACTACAGAGTTGAATCCACAACAGCGCAGTCTGGTGGATTCTTTACGGCACTCTGGGGAGAATCTGCTCAGAGTTCTCAATGAAGTACTAGATTTATCCAAGATTGAGGCCGGGGTAATTAACTTGGTCGATGTAGAGGTAAATATAAATACTTTGTTAGAGCAGGTTATGACATTATTTGTTGGTGTTGCCGCCCAGCGCCAAATAGAACTGGTCAGCTTATTGGCGCCAAATGTACCAGTAATGGTAGTTGGCGACCCTGCCAAACTAGAGCAGGTCTTGTGTAACTTGTTGAGCAATGCGATCAAGTTTACTGAATCTGGTTACGTAGTATTTGGAGTGAACTTGGAAGCCAACACTAAGCGCATAGTTTTCTTTGTGCGTGATACTGGAATTGGCATCTCGGCTCCTCAGCAAGAGACAATATTTGATGCCTTCACTCAGGTTGACCAAACAGCTAACCGAAAATACGGTGGTACAGGCTTGGGTCTGACAATTTCACAGCGCATAGTCCAGGCTATGGGCGGGTCAATTATTCTTGATAGTAATTTGGGCGAGGGCAGTTGTTTTCATTTTAGTTTACCTTTAGTTACCTCAAGTGTAGATACCCATGACTGGCTGTCAGAAAGCCTGTTATTGCGTCGAAATTTAGTTAAGCTGGACTTACAAAAGCCGCTCTCAGAATCAATAGAAAACCACTTAACGAGGTGCTCCATACCAATTTACACAAGTAGTGATGATCTTCTTCTGGCAAAAGTTGATACCATGATTATTGATGTTGAAAAAGGCTTTGATGATTGTGCGCAAGTTGCTGCCCGAACTGAGCAGTTAAGCGCCCAATATCCTGGGGTTGAATTTATTTACTTGGTTCCTTTTACTGCAGAGCTGAAACTTTGCTTGGGTATACCACATGCTTATACTTGTCAGCGCCCAGTTACTAGCGAGGCATTAGCGACAGTCTTAATGGAGGTTAACCTAGGTAGGTTATCTAGTTAGGCTCAAATACTTAACCAGGGATCCGGCTTAGTTAAAGCTATCAAGCACACAATGCAAATCTTCATCTGACACATCAGCGCAGATAAATGCCTCGCCAAGCTTTCGCAATAGGATAAAGCGATAGCTTCCAGCCTGATTTTTTTTATCCAAGCGCATACATTCTACTAAAGCATCATTTTCTGGCAGGCCAATTTCTGGGCCGGGTAGCCCTAGGTTGTTGAGTAATTCGGTCAGGTTACGTTCAGCATCACCACTGTCATGACCCATGCGTGTGCTCAGTCGTGCCGCTAGAATCATGCCTATGGCTACAGCTTCACCATGATGCCACTGTTCATAATTGGTACTAGTCTCGATAGCATGAGCGAAGGTATGGCCAAAATTAAGCAAGGCGCGCTGGCCTTGTTCCAATTCATCGGCAGCAACCAGGGCTGCTTTTGCCCTAATAGATGAAATAACTGCTTGCTCGATAATATCTGGTAGTCGCGCGTTCAGAGCAGTGCTGTGTTGAGCGATCCAATCGAAAAAATCTCGATCACCAAGTGCGCCGTACTTAATAACTTCGGCTAAACCGGATCTGTACTCACGGGCTGGCAGGGTATTGAGAGTTTGGCAGTCGATTACTACAGCTTTAGGCTGGTGAAATGCACCCACCAGATTTTTCCCGGCAGGGTGATTGATGGCTGTTTTGCCACCAACGGATGCATCAACTTGAGCCAGCAATGTAGTAGGAACTTGAATAACATCAATGCCACGCATCCAGCATGCAGCTGCAAAGCCTGCCAGATCACCGATAACCCCACCACCTAGAGCGATAATGCAGGCATCTCGACCATATCTAAGCTCGGCCAGTTTATTGGTGATTTGCTCCCAAGTTTGCAGCGATTTGCTTGGTTCTCCATCTGCAAGAATAAGCTGTTCAATATTCTGGCCCGGCAGTGCCGATAAAAGGGAATCTAGATACAGTGGCGCTACAACGATATTACTAACCACCAGCACCGGCCTATCATCAAGTAGCTTGGCCCACAGAGCGCTATTGCTCAGTATTCCATCACCAATATAGACAGGGTAATCACGGCTGCTAGCGGATACTTGAATTAATTCCATCAGCTTAAGCTTATCTCAGAGAGGTATTGGTTAATTGCATCGAGAATTCGAGAAGACATATATGAGCTACTTCCTTGCCCCGAGGTAACTATTACATCAGCAAGTTCGCGATAAATGGGGTCACGCTGTTGATATAGTTCAGTAAGAATCTCTTCTCTATCTGACCCGCTAAGCAAGGGGCGTTTCTTATCCATTCGTAGGCGTTCAAGCTGTTGCTTAACGGTGGTTTCCAGATAAACTACTATTCCACTGCGGCGGATCCGAATACGATTATCTTCTGCAACAACAACTCCGCCTCCGGTAGCAATAACAGCTTCTGGAAGTTTTAATAATTCTTGCAGTAAGGCCGCTTCGCGTTTACGGAAGCCGGCTTCTCCTTCAATATCGAAAATAGTTGCAATATCTACACCTGTGCGGTTTTCCAATTCGGTGTCGCAATCTACAAACTCACGTCCCAGTTTTGCGGCCAATTGGCGTCCAACAGTGGTTTTTCCTGCTCCCATAGAGCCAATCAGGATGATATTTTGACTAATTTTCATTAAATCATAACCTTTGCTTGCTAAATGAAGGTGTCCTTTTTCTATAACTCCGTTACCATACAGCAACTGAGTTAAAGAATGGATAGGAAATGTTTCGTTTTTTTATATTATTTGTAATTTTATTGGTTGGCTTGTTTGCACTGGAGATTCTGCAGCCAGTACAAGATTATGTGATTTCACCATTTACTGGTCTGCTAGCCAAGATCAGTGTGTTCTTGATTGAACTATTTGACGATCAGGTCATTTCCACTGGCCGAGTGATCCGTAGTTTGGAAAATGGCTTTGCCGTAGAAATTCAGGCCGGTTGCAATGGTGTTGAAGCATTAATCATTCTGTTTGCCGCATTGTTTGCTTTCCCAGCCCCATTAAAAAATAAATTTATTGGGTTTTTCTGGGGATTCTTTGCTATCCAGATACTAAATTTAGTCCGTATTATCTCTCTTTTTTACCTCGGGCAGTGGAATGAGACCGCATTTACCTGGTTCCATTTATACCTCTGGCAGGCATTAATTATTCTGGATGCATTAGTAGTCTGGCTGATCTGGTTGAGAACCCTACCGGGCAATAAAGCTCGGAACAATGATCAACCACCGCCAGATCAGACCGAAGCTGCTGCATCGTGATGAAATTATCAACTAATATATTGTCGTTAATTAAAGAGGGCATGGAGAATGCCCAACAAGCTGGTAATCCTGATGCCACAGCCATGACCTTGGCAACCTCATCTATACATGGGGAAGTTTCATCACGGGTTCTTTTATTGAAAGGCTTAGATGCAGATGGTCTGCATTTTTTTACCAATCTAAATTCTCGCAAAGGTCGGCACTTGCTGGAAAACCCTCAAGCCTCTATGACCTTCTTTTGGCCCGAAACAATGCAACAAATCCAGCTTGAAGGGCCGGTTGCGCAAATTTGTGCAGCTGACGCAGATAAGTATTTCGCTACCCGCCCACGCGGTTCGCAAATTGGAGCTTGGGCATCTTTACAATCAGAGTCGCTGCCAAGCAGGGATCTGCTCGAACAGAGGGTAGATGAGTTTAGCCAGAAGTTTGCTGGTGCGGATGTTCCCAGGCCACCAAACTGGACTGGCTTTATCTTGCAAGCTCAGAGAGTTGAGTTTTGGCAGGGCCGTGAATATCGACTGCATGATCGGCAAGTATTTACTGCTGGTGAAGCCAGTTGGGAAGAGCAACGCTTGTACCCATAAGTTAGAGCTAGTGCATGATTAATGCGGAATAGACTCCAGCAAGTCGCCATTCTCATCCAACTTGGGATAGACCAGGTTTTTCTTACGACAGAACTCACTCAACACCGGGTGTAGCCACTCAAAGCGCAAACGCGCGTGAACAACTGGATTAAGCTGAGTTTGCTCATACAGGCCCGCCTGCTGCCGCTGTCGCTGCACTTCATATAAGAGCACCGCGCAGGCAACAGAAACATTTAGTGATGGAGTCATGCCGAGCATCGGAATCATCACTTCTGTATCGGCCATTTCCACAGCCTCTGCACTAACTCCAGTTTGCTCTGTACCAAACACTAAGGCTGTTGGTTTGCAATAATCTACGCTGCGGAAATCTACAGCCTGTGCAGACAAGTTAGTGACCACCATCTGATAGCCAGCACTTTTTAAATTTTCGAAGGCAGTGGATAAGCTGTTATGCGGAGTGAGCTCGACCCACTTGTGTGCGCCGCTAGTGATATGAGAATACTCTGGGATTCCACTGTGATGTGCCACAGCATGTATTTGGGGAATACCTACGGCATCGCAACTGCGAATTATCGCCGAGAAATTATGTGGTTTGTATATCTGCTCCAGCAAGACTGTGAGATCCGGTTGTCGACGAGATAAAACTGCATCAACAATTCGGAGTCGTTCTGGAGTCAATTAAAACCCCGGATTTATTCGGTAAAGAACTGTTGACGGAAATTGAGTTGCAGAGTTCTTTCCACGCCATCCGGGCTCATTTCAATATGAAAATCGAAGCTTTCTTCATTGTTAATTCGAAACTCTCCCAGATAGTAAACCGCGCCAGGGTCGTTCTCTCCGGTGCTTGGCTCAGATACCTCGCGGAGCTGAATCTGCCGGCGTTGCCCGGTTAGGTTAACCGCGCTGGCAGTAGCTTTTGCATGTACTGGAGTGGTGCTGCCATCCGGGTTCTTTTTCAAGATGGTGATGTTTAATAAAGCGCGGTTTCCAGAACGCAGAATATTATTCGCTTTGGCGACCTGGGCTGGCAACAAATTGGTATTTATGGCGTTATAGTGAACTTCATAATCGCCATAGTCTTGCGATTGCTGCGCCCAAATAGAATTACTTAGAATCAAGCAAAGGCATGTAAACAGTAGCTTTGTGACGGCTTTCATAGTGCTTCTCCTGTAACTTGTACCTAGTATCCTACCAAAAGCCGCAGGAATTGTATTGTAATCAAGGCCACAATCGG
>CAZEFU010000057.1:0-8583 GCA_964511515.1 uncultured Wenzhouxiangellaceae bacterium | reverse complement strand
AATAACTTCTTCCCAATAAATAGCATGGAAGCGATCAGGCCAACGGGTTACTTCTTGTAAACCCACCATAGCAATAACAACTTGTCCTGGACCATCAGCTGTTCCTGGGAATATCAGTGTAGGCGAAGGTGGCATACCAGGGATGTTCAAGCTTTTACTCCTGTCGTCCGTGCTGAAAGTACTAGAATCCCCATCAAGCTGGGCGAAAACTGATGCACCGGTTAACATGTCTACAGCCCAAAATTTTGATTCGCCTTCCGTAGTCCCAGCAGCACAAACATCGTTTATATTTTCTCTGGTACCACTATAAGTGGTAAATAAAACCGCAAAATCGTAAAGGCTGGCTTTGGAAAATATTTTCTCACCGCTACCAGTTGGCATATCAATATACCAGCCGTTACTTGCCCCTAGGGAAGCTAGCGCAGTTAGCCTTTGTGGGTCAGTGCCAACTTGGACTTGGTTAGCGGTAGTGTCAAATAAATCACCACGACTCACAGTTACATACGAAGTTGGAGCAATCCAAATATTTGGGTCTTTGATCATATAAAAGCTATCAGTCACTATCTTATCTAGTGGGTCAGGGCGAGTGCCTGAACCGATTAATATCACTAAGAATTGGCGTCCTCCCTTATTATAGTAACCAACTTCAGGTGTATTAAAGAACTGATGATAGGCACTATTGCCATCATTTACATCGGCTATTATGCCGGAGGTGACATTGGTACTTGCGAAGCCAGAATCGGGGGTATCGATGCGGATGATCTTGCCGCCAACATCGGCAGCATAAATTCTGTCAATTACACCATTGGCATTAATATCGACTGGTAATACATCAGATGCGATGCCATTGGTATTGCCTATTGGATTGTAAGTTGTAATCCAAGCTCCAGTTTCAGCCTCTACTACATATACACCCCGGCCAAGAGCATCGTCAACCTGGGTTGTAGCGCCATCCTGAGTGGCTGCATCATAGCCGCCGCCAAAAACTAGTACTTGTTTGTTAGTAGGCCCACCGGATATTTCCATTTTTAAAGAAAGCGGCTTGGACCAAGTTTGCCCAAGATTCTCAAAGTTTGTAGTTGTGCCGCCAATAATCTGCCAGGCAAATCGCGGGTTTAGTCGGTTTGAGATATCGAGGGCATAGTAGTTTCTGCCGCCTCTTCTCATGCCAACAACGATCATGGTTTTACCGTTGGTTTTGTAGATCGTCATGGGGCCATCAAGACCATACAAGGGCTCAGTGCTCTTGGTGTTTGACTGAAGATCACCAATGTTCTGCAGTAACTCTTGTGGCATAAATGCCCACAGTTCTTCGCCAGTTTCTGCGTCAATCGCCTCTATTACGCCTTCAGATGTAGCTAATAAAATAACATCGTTACCAGCACCATATGTATTTACGACTTCAGGCTGAGCATGGATGGCTGCACCCATTTCACCTTCGTGGAGGTTGGCATCGTCAGTCCAGCTTACCCATTCTATTCGGTTCTTGCGCTCTATATTGTATGGGTTACTTTGGTTGTTAATATCAGCTGGGGTTGATACACCCAGCATACTGTGGGTAATTAATGCATTTGTAGCGATCACATGGTTTTCTGTATTATTTGCTAGATCAGTAGATGTGCTGCCATCAACATAAGTGTAAAGCTTGCGTGTGCCAGTAAATGTAGTTATAGCACCACCTGTTAAGGTATCGGCCCCATCAACCACGGTGCTCCAATAGCTTTTGGCTGTAGTGGCAAACAAGCTTTTGTTGGTTAATACTGTGCCGCCGCCACTCGCACTAGATAGTGATATTCCAGTCGCGGAGACTGATATTCCATATTTTTTCAGATTTCCCTTCCAGAAGGAAGTCATGCTTGGTTCAAATACAGGTACATAAATATAGTCGCCGGTTACCGCTGTATTAGTAGTGTTAAAAGGGATCAATGGCGCATTGAATGTATATTCAATTGAGGTTGAGGCTTCTTGTACAATCGCATTGATGGCAGCTACTAAATCTCCGGTTGAGTTTGATGGGTAGTATTTCCCACCGCCCCTTGTGGCTATATCGATCAGATAGTTTTCCTCGTTAGATCCGGTGCGGAAACCAATGGTTTGAGTGACAACATTTTGGGTGCCTTTCATTAATGGGTATAGATCTGTGGTAAAACCCCATTCAGCTATATCGCCGGTACAACCAGCTCTGGACATGTCAAAACCACCGGGATCAGGGTCGGTGCAAGCGTTGCCCTTATAGACATAACCAACACTTTTGAAGGGGTGTGGGTCGTCGCGATCCGAATTGGAACTGCCTTGATTAGAGTAGGGTGCGCCATCAGTTAGCAAAATAATGTGGTTTGCAGCACAATAAAACTCAGAACTAATAGGTGAGCTGGCATAGGTATCATTGGCGTCTCCATCATCACCAATTCCGTTCCAGCCATCGTAGCCATTCCAACCATCATCATCGGTGAAGCCAGACTCAAACCAGCTAATGCCTGCGGCCATTGCCTGTACTGTTGTGGTACCGCCCGGGTTTTCAATATCATCAACTAAGTTAAGAAAAGTCGCGCGGTTGGTATCTAGATCCTGGAAGCCGGATATGATCCGGCGCCCAAGGTTTTTTCTGCTGCTATAGCCCATCATCGCAGCCTGGACATCGGACACGCCACCAAGGTCACCATCTCCATCGTCATCATCAGGGTCTGGTTCTGCAAAAACCTCACGTAGAGCAGCTTGCAGTTCTTCTGTTCTTGTGCATCTTGATCGGCCACAAATGGAACTGTCTATGGCAGTGGCCTCGCCCCGCATACTACCAGATTCATCCAGTATAAATAGTAAGTTTGGCTTAACTATGGTATCTGAAGCCTGGGTTCGATAAACCTCAACATCTTGGGCATAAACTGAGCTTGTACCCAGTAACAGACCCAGTAATACTGAAAGTCCGAGTTTTTTTATTTCGAAAGCTGGTGTAGTTTTCATAATCAATCCTTGTTTAGTTTCGGATCAGCACAACACCCATACGGGTATTTGCCTTTACATTGCTGCCGGTAATTGTTCCTTGGGCGTCAGCTTGGTAGATTAAAGTTGTAAGATTTAAACCAAAGCCGTTAAATTTAAATTCGCCTTTTTCGGAGGCGCGAATATAGTCGATACTTAAATCCGCCTCAACGCTTGGTTGAGATCCGCCTGCAGATGAGAAGTAGTCATCATTCATTATCGGGGCAGCAGCGACGGTTAACGGTACCGAAACATTCGGGTTTGGACTCATTAACTTGAACAGGGCACTTTCGGCTGCCTGGAAGCTGATCTGCTTGTGTTGGTGGTTAACCGCAATTTTAGTATCAAGATTGGTATTGCGCATTGAGCTTAGGCTTAACAGTGTTATTACAATCAATAACAACATGCTTACAATCAAGGCAGCACCTTGCTGTTGGCGTGGGTCTATATTCTGAATTTTTCGCATTGTCATTGTCTCGAAATTATCGGATTAAGGTTACGCAATACCACAGTCGTTGTTACTGCACGGTAGAGGCGGTCAGTGTTAGTAGGGGTAAAAGCCATGCCCAACAGGTCAATATCAGTTGCTGTGGTGTCGCGCGTATTGCGCGGAAGCGTGATGTTGTCGGAACTGACAATCAAACCTACTCGCATGGAAACAACATCATCCCACCGGCCCGCAGCTTCTACTGCATCGGCGGTAAGGTATCGATTTGCCGAGCTGCTTGTCAGCGAGCCATCCATTACACCATAGAGGACTCGCATCAGGTGTACACCTGACACCAAGGGAACCGCGGCGCCGTTTAATTCACAAATCAAGGTATTGGTAGCATTGTCAACTCGGATTTTAATGGTGCTGAAACCAACTACATCTCCAGCACAAGAACTACCAGCCGCATAGCGTACTGAGATTGTGTCTGAAGCTGTGCTGCTAGAGCCAGCATCAACTATTCCGGTGGCGGCTATAGGAGAAAAAGCCCTTTGTCCCGCGCTAATTTCCCGACCTGTCATAGCTAATGTGCGACGTATATCGGTAAGTGCATAGCGGCCATTTTCGTTTACTGCAGAGACCACACTACGAAAGTCGTAACTGGCCTTGCTACTGATATATACTCGGCCAGCAGCGGCGGTAATAAAAAGCCCGAGGGCTGAGGCGATTAGTAATGAGATAAGAGAGAAACCTCTAAATCCATGGTGCAACTTTATATTCATAGCCTCTCCGTTCCGGGCACAATCACCAGAATTACTTCATCTTCGAAATCACCAGAGCCATCAAAGTCTGTGCGTGTGGCCCAGGAGACTGTGATCTCAAAAGTTGAATGCGGAGAGCAATCATCACCATCACCAGCCTGTGCATCAACGCATGCACCAATGCTCAGGGTGCCGCCAGGAAGCTCAGCTTCACCACCAACGGTGCACAATACGGATTCAATATCATAGGCGGCAATTTGCGCGGCCGAGCAGGAGTCGGTAGATGCAGCATTTGTAGCTGTTGGCACCATCGCACAACTTTGCACTGCGGCAGCGCAAGTGGCAGTTAAATTGGAGTAGTCATTGTCACCGGAAAGGTTTGCGCGCATGCGATCGGCCATAGTCCAGGCGATATCTGTGGCTACTGCTCGATATTGGGCATTACTGGAGTTTTGTATTGATTTTAATTGCAAGCTAGCAATGCCGAGTAGCCCTACTGCAACAATTACTGCTGCGATTAATACTTCCAGCAGACTAGTGCCGCGTTGAGCGTAAAAAACTTTGATGCTCATGGGCAGTCTCCTGTGGAAGGACGCCCTGAGGCAGAAAAATTAACACATCTTTCGTAGTCACCAATCGATACCTTGAAATAGTCAGTGCCTGGTATCAGGGCGGTTAAGGTTCTACCCTGAGCTGTATAAGTAAAGGAGTTACCAAGGTTAGCGCCAACGCTACTTATATTAAGACTAGAGCTAGTTGCGTTATGACGCAAAATTACAGTATTGCTAGAGTTAGTTACTTTCCAGCCTTTATTCCAGCTAGATAGCCTGGCAACCTCTACATTTTGTTCTTGAGTAACTGCCGCACTGCGCGCAAGCAAGAGCGAGGCCACCAAGTCGTTAGTGGTGGTGGTAATTTGGTTTCTTTCGATCATTTGCTGCAGACTGGGTATCGCCAAAACGGTTAATACGCTCAGTATTGCTATGGTTAGAAGCAGTTCCAACAAAGTGAATCCGTGTGTTTTTTGCATTTTTAATTCCGACTCATTCTTATACTGTGTAAGTATAGGATATATTGACGTATTTACTAGTGCCGTTTATCCGCTATAAATAGCCAGTTATCTTTATTAATACAGTGTATTGCGATTATAAAAGTGTAAGTTAATGTAGTTTGAATCAGTTATTAATTAAGTGCTTAAGCTATCGTTATCCAGGGCTGGGTGATTACGGTCTGACATCCATCTTAGTGCCTCGTAGTATTTTTTTATATTATCAACATAATCAACAGCTTCGTAACCTCTGGCATAGCCGTGCCGAGTTTTAGAGAACCATTTTTCTTGACTCAACAAGGGCAGGGTGTCGCGCACATCTTCCCAGTTATCTGGATCCAGGCCTTGCCCTTGGGCTAGTTTACGCGCATCTTCCAGATGGCCAAAACCTATATTATAAGCAGCCAACGCCATCCAAAGGCGGTCAGGCATGCCAATTCTGGCGGGGACCTTGTTTAACATTTTTTTGATATACCTGGTCCCACCTTCGATGCTTTGTGTGGGATCTTCGCGATCTGTTACCCCAAGTGACTTTGCCGTAGGCTTGGTTAGCATCATTATTCCCCTGACCCCAGTACGGGATACTGCAGCAGGATCCCAGCGCGATTCCTGATAGCCAATTGCGGCCAGCAGCTCCCACTCCATATTATGAATTTGACCAACCTCCATGAAAATTGGCAGTACAACTGACATATGTTTTTCCATCTGGTTCATGAAGGTGTACATGCCAACATAGTTCAGATTGCTTGACTGGTTGTAATAGGACTGTTTTAGATCGGCCAGTTTGTTGTTGGCCTGAATTTCTGCAAAATACTTCTGGCTCGCTTCAATTATGCTTCTGTCCTCAGCTGCAATCACCCAAGCGAGAGGGCGAGATTCACCTAATGAGAAGCCTCTTTTAACTAATGGGAAATAACTCTGATTGATATCGTATGCAAGTGAATCGACAATAGCATAGTCAATAATACCTTCTGCAATTGCTAAGAACAGGTCTTCGGCACTGCTTTCAGGATCAGCTTGCCAACGCAGCTGGGGGTTTTCTATTTGTGCTAGGCGCAGCGCTTCTGCATGGCTAGAGCCAGCTATGACACGTACCCGGTTACCAAGCAAGTCTTTAATCTCTCGCGGCTTTTTATAACCACGGCGGTAGACTACAACCGACTCTACATTTTCATAATCAGGGCCGAACTGCATTACTTGCTCACGCTCGGGTGTACGGCTTATATTGGCAGCAATAAGATCACCTGCTGCAGTCTCAAGCATTGGAAATAAATCCTGAAACTTTTCTGCGGGCTTGATTTGCAGCTCGACTTGTAAATACTCGGCAAAGCCTTTAGCCAGTTCATATTCAAAACCGGTATTGCCATCTCGCCCTAGATACCAGGATGTCGCACCATTTCTGGTAATCATGGTTAGATGGCCGCGCGCTTGAATTTTTTCTAATTGGCTGAGGCGATCATCGCCGGATGAAAGTAAAAATAAAGAGCTAAGCATGATTCCTGCAAGTAATGCAGGAGGTGAAAATACCCATCTATAGTTTCGAGGAACTGTAAGCAAAAAATATCTTCCACTGAGTAATCAGCTGTTATTCTAACCTGAGTTTCTTCCCAGAACCCAAGTTCTTTATTCTTTTATGGGGGCTGTGGGTCAAAACCATCAGTAAATACCAAGTCTGTATTATTGATTTTATAAGCAATCACAAGAGGCTTGAACCCGAATCTACTTGTTGATTCACCGCCGCCAATAGTTAAGTACAATAGCCCTGCAGCTGGATCATAGCTTCCACCAATAATAGGATTATGTCTGGGTGTTCCGCTATTTATATTTTCTTGAAATGGCGCATTAAAAACCCCGTAATCGTAAGGTCTTACTTCGTAAGGTTGCAGGCTCCCATTTTTCACTGCAAGTAAATCATTTATATCCCATAACCAGTAGTAATTGTAATAATCATCAGGATCATAGGAGCACGGGCCGGGACAGTTATAGTCAACAGGAGCTCCATTCGGCCTGGCTTTGTAACCTATACCTGAGCCGTTACCACCTGATTCACCAATTGTAAGGTAGGTCCTGCTATTAGGAATGATAAACCCAAAGCCGACATTAGACTTTTCAGTCCATAAGTCATTTGAGCCGGCAACAACTTCTAGGTCAGCGGCGGTGTGACCTGAGAAACCCGGCTGGCCATTAGTACTCAGAACATTATATTGTGCCCTTTGATAGCCTGTGTAATCTGCATATAAGGGGTTGGCAAGTGAAGTATCCATTAGAACAGTTGTGGCTATTTCACCTGCGGGTGTTCCAGTTAATGTAGCCGGATCAAATATGAAGGCGGTAGGTCCTTGCGGGTAACGCCCGTTGATTGAATAATTCGGGGCGTTTCCGGCTAAGTAAGCACCTCCTAACAAGCTTTGCCACTGGAGTGGGACATCACTCATCCAGCCAGCTATATGTGCAGCCCCTTGGAGCTCGTAGTAACCTGAAATAGTGCTGCCAGCAATATCAGTTGCATCTTCAATTACTAAAGTTGTGTGTGTATTATTAGCTTCAGCATCATAAAAATCCACAGCGCTGATGATAATCTTCCCCTCAAATAGCTTAATGCCTGTTACTCTATTTAAGTTTTGTGGATTTGCATCTGGGGTTTGCTTGAGTATTTCGCGAAAATTTTGTAATACAGCCGCAGTCTCCAAAGTTGCAACATTAGTACTATTTACCAATGTTGGAATAGCAAATTCAGCAATCGCACCCTCAGTAAATTTGCCTGCAAAAAAAAGTGAATTATTGGCAGGGTTATATTCCATAAGTCCCGTGGTATTATCGGCGCGTGATTCACCATAAACAGCGCTGGGAATAATGAATGCTCCCTGGTATTCCAATTGTTCTATTTGCACCAAGGGTAATGAGGTTGGGTCTGTTGCCGCAATAGCTTGGGAGCATATTGCCAACAGGGCCAACATAGTTACTGAATTTATATTAGTTTTTATATTCTCTTTTATCACAACAACCTCTTAGATTAATTATTGACAATGTTCTAATGCGCAAATTCTGGCATAAGAAATACTATCACGTTAGATGGTAGGGGGAATTGACCCTTCCCCAATGGGAGTTCTGTAATATTTACATTTTGATGGCTTTTTACGAAATGCTCGAATCTTGGAATCCTAGTTGGCGCCAGGCCTCGTATAAAACTACGGCTACGCTATTGGATAAATTCAGGCTTCTACTGTTCTCTATCATAGGCAGGCGGACAACCTCGATATTCGCTTGATGGCGAATTGATTCTGGTAGACCGCGAGTTTCCGGCCCGAAGAGTAGGCCATCTCCGGCAGCAAAATTGCATTTGTTATATGTGTTTGTGCCTTTGG
>CAZEFU010000056.1:0-8623 GCA_964511515.1 uncultured Wenzhouxiangellaceae bacterium | reverse complement strand
ACTCCAACTCTGGAGTAACATTAAACTGCAATACCGGGATTCTTTCCTGATTATGAACTTCCCAGCCTTCTATTGAAACATTATCCTCAAAGGCTTTATCATCTGCAAAGCCAAGCCCTGCAAATAGAACCGTTGAGGCTGTCAAAATCAACAGAATCAGTGACTGAAATGAAAACCTGGGTTTTACCCTAGATTGCGTGTTGCGTGTTGCGTGTTGCGTGTTGCATTCGAGTGTACTCCTTTTATAACATTAAGTATTCCACTAATGGAGCGACCTGGCTCCCCTCAGAACCGATCACATTAATGCCTTTGCTCATACATGTTTGTATGAGCTGGATAAAAATTAGCACACACTTGCAAGTACTGTCAAGTAGGTAATTTACCCTGATTCACATAGGAAAATCGTGAAGTAAGAACAAAATATTGTCATCTATACTGAAGCAAATATGTACATTACACCCGCCATGCCTATAGGCTATTTATTATATTCGCAGCTACGATAAATGCTTGTGCTATGATCCTGTTTCTGTATCTGAAAATGATACCTTAGCAGCTTTGTACTCACCATATCAAAGCCCAAAATATTGAACTGGCGAATGATGCGAGCACTACTGGAAAACCCTGAATTTGAAGCAGATTTCATCCACTGGATTGAAACCAGCCTGCGCACGGGTGAAAACTATCTGGCGACCAGTAATCAGGGCACATTGCTGTTGTACCGGCAAGACGGTCATGAGTGTGTGGTAAAAGCTGCGATGGGCAAGGCGCTTGTGTATCAGGCCCGTTTAGCAACATTGCGTAGGGAGTATCAGGCTTACCAAAAGATGCAAGGTGTGGCCAACATCCCTCAGTGCTTTGGATTTTTGCAGCAACAGTATTTGGTGATGGAATACATTCATGGCAGCCCCTACCGAGAAGCGGTTTGGGAGGATAGAGATAAATGGTTTACAGAGTTTCGCCAAACTATTGAAGCTTTCCATCAGTGCGGGCTTAGTCACGGTGATTTAAAGTCTAAATCCAATATCATCGTTACTACTGATCAAAAGCCCTGTGTAATTGATTTTGGAACAGCAATTATTCACAAACCTGGGTTTCATCCAATAAACCATACCCTGTTCAAGTTCTCACAACGAATAGACCGCAATGCCTGGGTAAAACACAAATATCATGGCGATTATAATGCCGCTATTGCTGCTGATGAAAATTGGCTGGAATATAGCAAACTTGAATCTGTATTGCGCCGTTTCAGGCGAGATAACTAAAATGCCAATACAGCAAGTAGATCAAGGTCAATTGCTACACCTGCCATTGGGGAGACTAGAGCTGCCTCAGCCGGAAACACTCGATGTTTGGCTGATTGATATTGATACAGCTAAGTTAACACCAATTGATTCTGGTGATAGCAATAGCAGAGGCGAGAAAGTTAAACAGCGCCGTTTTGCCCAGCAATTTTACACTCGCCTACTGCTAGCAACATATTTAAATATACCCCCCGCAAAGCTGCAAATCAGCCGCTCAATTCATGGGAAACCACTATTAGAGCCGCTAGAGCAACCGCCATTGTATTTCAATATTTCCCACAGCCGAAACTGGCTGGCAATAGCAATATCATGCGAGCAAATGCTTGGGATAGATATAGAATGTCGTAGGATTAACAGCGACCCACTAGCACTGGCAGAACGTTACTTTAGTACAGCTGAGCTGCTCTGGTTACAGGCTTGTGATGACCTGCAATCAGCATTCAACCAGCTTTGGGTGCGCAAAGAGGCTGCCCTTAAATGTCTGGGCCTTGGCATTGCTGGAAAACTGGCGAGAACTCATTGCAGCTTGATTGAAGCAATAGCTAGTGACCAAGTTGATCTGCAACACGTTCCTGCTGGGTATACCGGCATTAATAAATTGGAAATTATTAATTGGCAAAATGATGAGCCAGGAATCTTCGCTGCTATCGCCTTGGAAAACAGGCCAAAATCAATCAATAGCTTTCAGCTTAATTGCACGCGCTTATGAGTAATGCACGCTTCATAGTCATATTACTGTTCTCAGTGCTGCTTAGTGCTTGCTCTACTAGTCAGAAAAAAATTCGTTTGGTAGAAGCTCAAGTAGCTGAGCTACGCGATACTCAAATTAACTGCACGGATACTCAAACACGATGTGCACTGGCATCAGATTTGCTGATTCTCAGCCAGTCAAACGAGCACCGTGCCTTAATACTTGAAAGCGGTAAGGACTCACTAGTACTGCGGTTACACATGATCAGGGCAGCCCGCGAATCTTTGGATTTACAGTATTTTATTTTCAGTGGCGATGCCAGTGGTCGCTTGATAATGCATGAATTATTGTTGGCCGCAAGGCGCGGGGTTAAAGTAAGAGTGCTGTTTGACCAACTATTTTCACTACAGGATGTTGAGTACCTCAGCCAAAAGGCCTTGGCACATGAAAACTTGGAAATACGCCTGTACAACCCTACTTTCGATAAAGCCAGCACTGATAAAACTGAATTTGTTAGCGGTTTAGCCTGTTGTTTTTTTCGCTTTAATCAGCGCATGCACAACAAGATATTCCAAGCCGATAAAACCCTGACCATCATCGGCGGGCGCAATATTGCAGACCGCTATTTTGATATGGATACCAGCTATAACTTCCTCGATCGGGATATATTATTTAGTGGCCCGGAATCAGCAAAAGCTCTAGAGTCATTTGATAGCTACTGGAGCAGCAAGGTTGTAAAACCGATCTTTCACTTGCGTGATATTGTCGATCATCTATTGAATAATGACTTACCCGCCTTGCAAACACAGCTGACCCCAGAGCGATTTATGCAAGCTTATTCAGCAGCATCTGAACCTGAATATATAGAGCAAAAATTCACCAGCAAACTGCGCAAGGTTCACAAACTGGAGTACTTCTGGGATTTGCCTCGCGACCCTGCCAGTGGTGAGCTTAAGAATTCACGCGCAACCAAGACAATATTCATGCGTATAAAGCAAGCACAGAATGAAGTACTAGTTCAATCGCCTTACATGGTTCTGAGTAACCGCCTGCAGAAAATATACAAGCAATTAAATAAGGATCATCAGCAGATACAGCTTCGATATTCAACCAACTCACTGGCATCGACTGATGCTTGGACTGCCTATGCCTTATATCACAAGAAAAAGAAACGCTATGTAAAAAAACTGGGAATTCAAATATACGAACTGATGCCTTTCCCGCAAGATGCAGCAATCTTTATCAACCGCTACGATAAGTTAATTGTTGAAAAATCTCAGGGTATTCGCAGCAGTAAATTCATTACTAAAGATAACTCACCAACCGCTGATAAGCCAGGCCCACGAATAGGGTTGCACAGCAAATCTTTAATTATTGATAATAATCTGGCAATGATTGGCTCGCACAATTTGGATCCGCGCTCAGAAGGCTTTAACACCGAAAATGGTATTTTTATAGAGGATCAGGCATTTATCGCTGAACTTCGAGAATTGATTGATAAAAACATGGCAGCACAAAACAGCTGGGTGGTTGCTGCCAGAAATAATTTTACACCAGTGATTTCTGATATTGGCGGAGTGTTTGAAGACATATCCCGCACCTTGCCGGTATTTGATCTATGGCCGGGTCGTTACACCACCGCCTGGCAAATAAAACCAGATGGTATAGAAACAAGCCCTCTGGATCCTGCCTTTTATGACCACTATCTGCCAGTTGGCAGCTTTCCCGAAGTAATTATGACTCGGCGACAGGTTTTAACCCTTGCCGTGGGTTCGTTTTTTGGCTTTTTAGGGCCGATAATGTAGATGCTTTAGCGGTTTAGCGCGGCTTGCGCAGGAATGATAAAACTGCCAGAGCAGCAACCCCAACACCCAGCGTAGATAGATCAGCCACTCGCCACGGTCCAGTTTCAAGAGCAAGTAATAAAGTCGCAACTGCTGCCAGGCCGATTGTGAGCATATATTTTCTATTTTTCCGGCTTTCAAATTCGTAGCTCTGTTTGAGCTTTTCCAATTCAGCAGAATCCACTCTGGTACGTAGTTCGCCACCAACCGCCAAGCGCAGAAAGTTGTGTACCAAACCTGGCATTTCTGGGGCATTAGTGAGCCAGGTCGGTAGTTTTTCGCGGAAATCATTTAAGGTGTTATCAAGCCCGTGCTTTTCTTTAACTATCGCTTCCAGCTCAGGTTTTGCCACAGCCCAAATATCCAAATCAGGATAAAGCTGGCGTCCTAAACCTTCAATATTGAGCATAGTCTTTTGCAACATTATCAATTGCGGCTGAATGCTCAACTGGAAGCGCCTGGCAACCCGGAACAAGCTCAACAACATATGCCCGAATGAAATCTCGTTCAAGGGTCTAGAAAAACTGGACTCACCCACCATGCGTACTGCCGATTCCAGTTCATCTATACGGGTATCTGCCGGTACCCAGCCTGCTTCAACATGAAGTTCAGCAACCCGCCGGTAATTCTGCTTGAACAAGGCCATAAAGTTTTCTGAAATAAAATATAAATCCTGGGGCGAAAGGCTGGCTACAATTCCATAATCGATCAAGATATAGCTGGCATTGGCAGGATTACTAACATCAATTAATATATTGCCTGGATGTAAATCGGCATGGAACAAATTATCTCTAAACACCATGGTATAGAACATGCGCACACCACGAACAGCCAGTTTCTTCAGGTCAACACCAGCAGCCTTCAGCGCTTCGATATCACCAACTGGAATGCCATTGACCCGTTCCATTACCAGAACATTATCTTTGCACATTGGCCAATAGATTTTGGGGATATAAACTTCACTGGACTGCTCGAAATTACGCTTTAACAAGCTCGCATTAGCTGCCTCGCGCTGCATATCCAGCTCATCATAAACTACTGTTTCAAACTCTTTAACAACCTCCAGTGGGCGCACTCGCGCGCCACCATGCCAATACTTTTCTAATAAACCAGTAATAGCTTTAAGGGGCTCAATATCGCGAACAAGCTGCTGCCTAATACCCGGCCTCACAACTTTAACTACAACCTCTTCACCTGTTTTGAGCTTGGCTGCATGAACCTGCGCAATCGATGCCGAGGCTAAAGGCTCTATTTCAAAATCATCAAATAACTCTGCAACCGGAGCGCCTAATGATTTTTCTATTATGGCCTGCGCTTCCTCACCAGGGAACGGTGGTACACGGTCTTGCAATAGTGCTAGTTCATCTGCGATTTCAGCAGGAAGCAGGTCGCGGCGGGTTGATAGTATCTGTCCGAACTTAACATATACTGGGCCCATCTCCTGCAAAGCCAAGCGTAGGCGTTTGCCCATAGGCATATCTTTAATTTTGGCAGAGCGGCGCAAACTCATTATTCGCACCATGCGTAATGGCTGATACAACGGAGTTCCACGCGCCATTTCATCCAGCCGATAACGCGCTAGAATCGAATTAATACGCCATAAACGCAGCATTTGTCGAATTGCAGAGATCATTTACCTGTAACTTCCGGCTCGATATCTACAAGCCTGTTTTCCAGTTCTGTAACCGAATCTGACAATGAATTAACTTTGGTAGAAAACTCAGAGAACTCATCACTTGATGTAAATTGACCAGCTTGATCACGGGCGACTTTTGATACAGCATCCTTACCGCTATCACGTCCCAAATCAATCGCATTTTTGGCAAAACCGGCAACTTTACGGGCTATAACTCCCATTTGATGTGCCGCTACATCACCAACAAAGCTACTTAGTTTTTGTTCCCAATCAAAATCCAAGTTACGCATTATTGCTTCAAAATCACGCACCAGGCCAGCATCACCTTCAATGATTACCTGATCAGTTGCGCTACTCCATTCAGGCTTTGCCATTCCAAATAATGCCTTCGGTGTTCCTCTGATCCAGGTTGATACATCTGCTGGGGTATCCACTGAAACTAGAAGCTGCCCATTGTTCTGCTGAAAATATAAAGTTATCCCAGTGCCTTTCAATTCTAGTGCTAAGACACGCTCAGCAAGTTTGTGTAAATCGGCTTTATCATCTAGCTGCTCATTTATGCTGCGTTGCAACAAGTCTGCAAACACACCAGGCAGCGGGGTTACATAGCTATTGCCGGAACCAGTTTCAAACATGATAACCTCGGTGAATTGCCACCACACCATTGGTAAGATTCTCAAAACTTACTTTCTCAAAACCTGCACTTTTAAGCATCTCAACAAGGGTGTTTTGATCAGGGTGTTTACGAATTGATTCTGCTAAATAACGATAACTATCTTCATCATTGGCCACCACTCCGCCTATTTTAGGCAGCAAGGAGAATGAATACAGGTCATAGATTTTTTTCAGTGTTTTTGAGCCAACTTTAGAGAATTCCAAAATATTGACCTGCCCGCCAGGGCGCAGAACTCGATGCATTTCTCGTAAGGCTGCATCTTTATCGGTAACATTACGCAAGCCAAAGGCTATTGTAATAGCATCAAAAGATTGATCTTCAAAGGGTAGCTCTTCGGCATTGGCGAGTACATACTCCAGCCCATTTATAAGGCCGAGGTCTTCCATGCGGGCGCGTCCAACAGCGAGCATTTCTGGGTTAATATCAGATAAAACCACTCGCCCCGACTTACCAACTCTATTTAATAACAAACGGGCAATATCGCCAGTACCGCCTGCAATATCTAGAACTTCTGCAGCTGGAGGGATTTGCGCTGTAGCCACAAAATGGCGTTTCCATAAACGATGCACGCCGAAGGACATCAGGTCATTCATGATGTCGTATTTATCCGCAACCGAGCTAAATACCTCGCCAACTAGGCGAACTTTGTCTTCAACCACAACTTCGCGGTAGCCGAAATGTGTTTTAGATGTTTCCTGCTCGCCCATCTCTTTCTCTATATTATCACCAATACTACATTTTCCCCCAATTGCAGCCGCTTTGCACTCTTTTTAAGAAAAGAGCCTGGCTGGGCGAAGATTATTCCTTAATATAAGCCCAAGTATCAGCACCATCAAAATATCTAATCTCAAAACTCGCAACTACTTTTGCTTCTAATAACCGAAAATACACCGCCATCTTGTTTTGAGCTGCACGGTCAGTAGTGCGGTAATGAGTAACACAGTCACAGTTATTGCAATGATGAAAATCTATCATTTTATCGCCCCAACTGTAGCTACCAATGCTGCCATCTTTAGCTGTGATATTCACATCTTCAGGAGTAAAATATGCCCATAACGATGCGTATCTGCGGCAGATAGAACAATTACAAGAGGTAATGGTTTTGCTTGTTGCGGGGACTGATATTCTTATATCTCCACAATGGCAGTTTAATTCAATCATTGCTGATACCAGCGTGTAGGTTTTGAGGCGGTGCTGCGAGAAACTAATCCCTTCGCCTCCAATTCAAGCTGCACGGTTTTAATCCACCACATTGATTTCTCTCCACTGAGCCTGATCTCAGAATATACAGTTCTGTGGTCATATTTTCATCCAAAACCTATTTGTGACAGCACTGCGGCAACCAGGATAGCTATGATAATTGCGATTAGAGCCGCCGCTACAAATTGAAATGCAATTGCAAACCCACCTAGTAAAACTGCACCACCAGCAACACGCATTGGCTCTTTTCGCGAATAACCGAATACGCCCAGAATAACGGCCAGGCCGCCAAGGATTGCCGTTGCCAAACTGACCACCCCATCGAAATTCATTGGCGCACTTTTCTGAGGTTCTGCTTTCTCACCTTTCAATGCCGCAATTGTTGCCTGCTTAATAGATACGGCCTTTTCAGCTACTACTTGCTCTAGTGTGGGTTGTGAGGAAAATGGCCCGGCCCAGAAATGAGCTAGTGCGAGCAATAATGCGATTGAACCGAAAACAATTCCTGTCATGCTGAACTTATGTTGTTTATTTTCCACTTTTCACCTCTGGTTTAATTCTTAGAATCTATGATCTAATTATTCGAGCTTAAGATTTATAATATATAGATTTATATCACAAAGCTGGCATCAATAACTGAAAGTCGGATTTTCCTACTGATACTCCATTTATCATTACTTCAATTGTATGCAAGCCCGGATAATATCTACGGGTAGTGATTTTTTTGATTGAATGGTTTTTAATCAATTCAATTGTCTTTTTACCGTGCAAATTAGTTTTACGCCATTTAAAAACTTTCGGGGATGTTTTGCCGTTAGCCTTCTGGTGATGAATTATATAATCAATCATTAAAGGCTGGTCTTTAGTAGAACCTGAACTGATTGACAGAGAAATTTGCACGGCATTACCAAACTGCAACTCTGTTGGCGATAAACTCAATTTAACCTGTTGGACCTTCGGCTTGCCATAGCCCAATATTTTCAATGTTTTTTTGTGTCCATTTTTAATCAGAGTACGACATCCATGTTGAATTAGTTTCTTGCGCTCCTTGCTGGCACTACGCATCCATTTCTCTGCAATGGTAGCTACAAGTTCTGGGTGGTCTTTAGATATATCATTCAGGTTATTTGCAACCGAACGCCTTACATATTCAGCCGTATCATTTTTGAGTAGTTCTAGTATTTCGATAACCGGTGCGGGGTCATCTATAAATTCAGGCAACTGCATAGCCCAAGGTAATCGCGGCCGGGTGCCTTCTGATGCCAAGCGGCGCAC
>CAZEFU010000055.1:0-8872 GCA_964511515.1 uncultured Wenzhouxiangellaceae bacterium | reverse complement strand
TTTTGCTAGGCCATTTTTCTCCTTATGGGTTTCTTCCTGTTATGCCTTTCACAGAAGATGTAGCAAAGGTGTATTCTCGTATATATGCTATTTTCTTAAAGCCTCGAGGTAAATTGGGAAGCAATGTTCACGATTTACAGATTGCAGCTACTGCATTGACCTATGGATATCCTGTGCTCACGGACAATGTTAATGATTTTAAAAAAATCCCGGGATTAGATTTGTTAACACCCTTATTTACCTGAACACATTAGCTTACAGGGCGATGTTCTAGGTTCATCTAGTGCTTCGGTGCGACCTGATTTGCTCCGTTTTGGTGTAATGTTAAGCTTACGACCTCACCATTTTCCCGGTTGAATGTAATCTGAGCATCAACAACTTTATAAAAGAACTTGTCTTTTGCATGTGCAAAGACAGGTACCCAGGGTTGCTCAGCCAGCTTTAATACTAACTGTCCCGCCTCAACTTTTACCTTAAAAACCACGCCTGGCGCAAGTTCATAGCTACCGGTATACGCATTCAAGCTTTCTTTATCAACTTTAATTTCAGTAAATCTTTTAACACTGGTATCTTCTGGCACTCTAGGTGCCGGCATGATCTGCCCATTTTGATGTAAAGCCGTTCGAACCACAGTGCCACTAGCATCACGCTCAAAAACCAATTGTGCATCTACTGACAAGAGGGTGAATTTATCATCACCACTAGCAGCTATTCGAATTGGCGCTTGAGAAGTTGCCTGTACAAACAACTGACCTTGCTGCTCAAAAACTGTAAGTACGAAATCTGCTGTGATCGCATAATAGCCATAGTATTCACTGTAGTCTTGGCTTGCTGCTGTTGGTTTTTCTGTTGCCTGTGTTGGTGGAGTGGCAAACAAGCCAAGAGCAAAGGCGGTAATATTATAATTACTGTTAGACAAAACAATCCAGCCTTCTAAAGTAGTTGGGTTGAAGCCGGCGAAACTACTATAACCACCTGTTCCACCGTTGTGCCAGTAAACTGTTTCATCACCCTCGCCAAGTACCATCCATGTGCTGGTTACTGACAGCTGCTTATCGCTGATGGCCACAACTTTCAGGTCGGCTGCAGTATCGTGAGTCAGTTTTGAATTTGCAGATAACCAGGGTGTGAATAAACGTGATAATTCAGTGGCGTTGCTGCGCAGTACACCAGCTCCAGCAAGGGCGTCAATATGCCAGTTAGGAACGATTTTTCCAGCGCTATGACCTGGCAGTAATAATCCTGTATCGGCATTGGTTAAAGTGTTCATGCCTAAAGGTTTTAGTACATGCTTTTGAAGAGCCTCGAAATAGCTGCTGTTATCGGCTTCTCCTAGTAAGTATCCCAGAAGGCCAACACCAAAATTTGAATAAGACACAACTTTAATAAGTTTTTGATCAGGCCGTGCGTTTTGTACAGCCTCAAGTAGATCTTTGGCATCATAACCAAGGTATGGGTCTGCAGGATCGCTCATTAGTAGATTAGCAGGCAGGCGTGGCAGTCCGGATGTGTGGGTGCCTAATTCTAGCAATGTAATTTGAGCTATCGCTGGGTTTTCGAGTTTTATCTGCGGTAGTAAGTCAGCTAAGCTAGTGGTGTATGAAAGAGTGCCTTTGGCCACCATCTCAGCGAGTAAAAGATTAGTAAATACTTTACTAATTGAGCCAATCTCAAATTGACTAGTGAGGCTAGGTGGGCGTGGGTCATCTACGGATCTTTTGCCGTAGGTATGAAGCTTGATAACATCGCCATTAATACTGACAACGACTAGCCCGACAAGATCTTTAGTTTCCAGGCGATCTTGTATCCACAGCTCTTGCTTGGTATCTAAGCTTTCAGCAAAAATAAGCTGTGGAATTAACAATGTAACAAGAATTAATTTTGCAAAATGATTCATATCTTTCTACCTATAAGGCGTCTATCTATTCGCTTGAGTCGCCAAGGAGTTTTCTAACTTCTGCCTCTAGGCGCTCAGATGTAAGTTCCTCTGCTGGGATCGGGTCGCCAATGATAATCTCTATTTTCTGCCAGAATTTACGTGGCCCCCGCTTTAAGCCTTTGTACTTGCGTGAGAACCAACTGCCCCATAGATTAACAATTGCAACAGGTACTACAGGTACTGGGTTTTCTTTAACTAACTTCTCTACACCTTTTCTAAATTCTGATATTTCTCCATCATAAGTGATTTGGCCCTCGGGAAAAATACCAAGCACATCGCCTTCATCGAGTATTTCATGCATTCGTTGATAGGCCCTAGCGAGTACTTCCGGGTTTTCTTTTTTACTGGCAATTGGAAATGCCTTGGCAGCTTTAAATATCCAGGTTAGTCCTGGCAAGCTATATATTTTGTAGTACATGGCATAGCGAATAGGCCTGGTCACTGCCCCGCCAAGTAGAAGTGGGTCGATAAAACTAACATGGTTGGAGGCAATGATAACTGGGCCTTCTGCAGGAATCTTATCCAACCCCACT
The DNA here is from genome assembly GCA_964511515.1 of uncultured Wenzhouxiangellaceae bacterium. Taxonomy (GTDB): domain Bacteria; phylum Pseudomonadota; class Gammaproteobacteria; order Xanthomonadales; family SZUA-36; genus SZUA-51. Next base: position 6,400 of record CAZEFU010000055.1, on the reverse strand, counting down.
ACTTTTATTCGATACAGGCTGCGCATTAATATCCAGACAATAAAACGCATAAAGAATTCAGGCACTACAGTAAAGATATACATGCCTACGAAAATATTTAGAATCGCAGTGACCAGAAATAATTGTGGAATTGTGAGTCCAATATTACCTAGTAACAGCATTGCCATTCCTGCTGAAACCACCATAAACAGGGCGTTAATGATATTGTTTCCAGCGATTACCCTGGAGCGGTTACTGGCAGCTGTTCGTTGCTGAATTAAGGCATATAGAGGTACAGTATAGAAACCTCCAAAAACACCAATCATTACCAGGTCAATAACCAGTCGCCAGCTGTTGTCCATGGCAAAAAAGCTGGCTATATCGGCTAATTGTTGTGGGCTTTGAGGGCTGGCAAAATATAGGTCTACGCCAAAAATAGTAAGTCCAATACTACCTAGTGGCACCAGGCCTAGCTCAATCTGGTGACGAGATATTTTTTCACAGAGCAAGGAGCCTAGTGAAATACCAACAATAAACATTGCCAGCAAGAATGACATTAAGTGCTTGTCACCACCTAGCAAATTATAGGTATAACTAGGAATTTGTACGAGGAAGGTCGCACCGTAGAACCAGAACCAGGAAATCCCGAGAACACTATTGAGGATTACTCGATGTTGTTTTAAGTAACGCAGGTTGCGCCAGCTTTCTGAAAAAATGTTCCAATTTATTTTAAGTTCTGGTGCGGTTGCCGGAATCTCCGGGATGGCTCGACTTGATAACCAGCCAGCAATCGCAACAAACAAACAGGCAACAGCTACCCATACCGGCCAATCCGCTTCAATACCGGCGAGTTGTGGGCCGAGTATAGTGCCGGCAAGTATCGCTATAAAAGTTCCAGCTTCGGTTAATGCATTCCCTCCAACTAGCTCATCTTTGCGTAATACCTGCGGTAGCAATCCGTATTTTATCGGCCCAAATGTAGTTGACTGGAATCCTAATAAGAACAATACAGAAAGTAGCAAGGGCAGGGAACTCAGATAAAACCCGACTAAGGCAAAAACCATGATTGCAATTTCGAATAGTTTTATTAATCTGATCTGTTTGGATTTTTCAAATTTATCGGCAAATTGCCCAAACAAAGCCGAGAATAGAAAAAACGGAAGAATAAACAACAAAGCACTAAGGTTTACTAATTGGTCGGTATTGAGTATGGCTAATTCTGCTGACCGAAAAACTATTATGGCAGCAAGCGCATTCTTGAAGATATTATCGTTAAAGGCCCCTAGTCCTTGGGTGATAAAAAATGGTGCAAAGCGCCGGCTACCCAGTAATGAGAATTGTGATGGCTTGCTCATGATTTGGTGCAGTGACTCAGAAATTGAATCAGTTTAGTTAGTTGCTTTATATTTGTTGTTTGGATTGTTTTAACGCCTCTGCTTGAGCAACTATTTTAGCTGGGGTTAAGCCATTCAGACTGGCCCGAAAATCATTCAAGCTATCAAATTCGGTGGTATTCATATTTATGTAGTTTATAGCTCGCTTTAATTGTTGATATTCAATTGCAGTTAACTGCCCTTCAAGCCTGCTCATTGTTTCCTCATATGCAACAGGGGTGTCACTTACAAAAGTCACATCCATACCAGTAGGTTCACCGCATGCCATTAATAAAAACAAAACTAACAACATAATCAGCAGATGTGATTTACCCTTAAATACTACATAAAACGAATTACTACCGTTCTGCATAATTTTCTCCCAAATATCCTGCTGGTGAAAATATAGGATGATAAGTCTAGCAAAATATACTTCAGCATGGATCATTCTATGCCCGAATTATGAGATTAAATCTCAATAAGAATGATTTTCACTTACTACAGCATAACAAATCCAGAGGCGAAGTTGGAATCTATCTTAATATTGCTCTATTTAAATTTGAAGTCAATTTATTACTTATGCAGCCAATTTAGTGAGCACTCCTGCAATAGTTGCAGTCATCAAGGTTACCAAGGTGCCGCCCAAGACAGCGCGGAGGCCGTATTTTGCTATGTCTGGCCTGCGGTCTGGTGCAAGCCCTCCAATCCCACCAATCTGAATTGCTATAGAAGAAAAGTTAGCGAATCCACATAAGGCATATGTTGATATTAGGACTGAATGTTCACTCAGTAAATCTTTGATTTCGTTTAACTGCAAGTAGGCTACAAACTCGTTGGCAACAATTTTTGTCCCAATTAGGCTTCCAACTAAAGAAGCATCTTGCCAAGGAACTCCGATTACCCATGCAATTGGTGCTAATAATAATCCAAGAATATAAGACAGGCTAAGCGGCTGACCAATCATTTGGTTTAGTGTAGTGATGTCTCCAATCCATGCCAGTGGGTAGTCAATCATTGCGATTAACGCGATGAAGGCCATTAACATGCCGCCTACATTAAGTGCCAGTTTCACCCCATCAGCTGCACCATTGGCAGCCGCTTCAATTACATTGGTAGCGGTTTTTTCAACATGTAGTCGCACTTTGCCTCTGGTTACACTTTCTTCAGTTTCCGGAACCAGGATTTTCGCCATGATGATGGTTGCAGGAGCAGCCATGATGCTGGCAGATAATAAATGCTTAGCATAGAACAGGCGTTGCGCCTCATCAGCCCCGCCGAGCATGGCTACATAAGCTGCCAGAACCCCACCTGCTATGGTTGCCATACCACCAATCATCATGGTTAATAATTCTGACTGAGTCATTTTGGCAATATATGGGCGTACTACCAGTGGTGCTTCAGTTTGCCCAACGAACACATTGGCCGCAATGGAAAGTGATTCAGAACCAGAAACGTTCATCGCCTTATACATTACCCAAGCCATGCCCTTAACAATTTTCTGCATAATACCTATGTGGTAAAGCACGGCCATCAAAGATGCAAAGAATATAATTGTAGGTAGGACCTGAAATGCGAAAACAAAGCCAATTTGCCCATCGATGCGAGCCAGGTCGCCAAAAATAAATTCTGCGCCCGTTATGGCAAAACTTATTATGGTGACAAATATACCAGCAATGAATTCGAAAAGTTTTCGACCAGGTTCAGTAAGTATAACCAGCAGGGCAAACACAATCTGCAGAAGCAAGCCTGAGCCAACCAAGCGCCAATTAATAATGCTTCTATTGATAGAGAAAATGATACCAATCCCAAGCAGGACTGATAAACCAAAAAGGCCAAAACCGATTGTTGCTAGCATTTGTGATCCCAAGAATATAATTATCTGCTGGCATTCTACAGCTTATAGGCTACCCGCGTCATCTTTGCAGGAATCAGTCTACAGTTTAATATTGGCCCAACTACCTTTTTCCCAGGCGCGGATAAACATCAAAGCCTGAACCAGGCGGTATAGGCTTTGTGCAATCCATACCCCCAGAAGACCAAAGCCAAGTACTGGGCCTACTAACAAAGCCAGTGGTAAGAAAAAGATCCATTGGCCGATTATAGATATCTTCATTGGCGTGATTGTATCGCCAGCGCCCAGTAGTGCACTCATTAGAGTCATCCCAACTAAGTCTATCGACAATATTACAGCTGTTGCCATAAGTGGCCAGTATGCTAGGGCCAGGGTATCTGGGTTATTTAGAAAAATAGATAATATTGGCTGAGCAAATACAAACAGCACTAAAGTTACAACAATGCCATAAGTCCCGGTAATTCTAGCGCCATCCCAGCCCCAGCGTTTGGCATCAAGCTGGTCTTTGCGGCCAAGAGCGTTGCCCACTAAAGATGAAGTAGCAATCCCAATACCCATTGCAGGCAGCAGTGCTACCAGGATCAAGGTGAGTAGCACATTTCCGGCGGCCACTTCTGCGGTTCCAATTTGTCCTAGAATATAGAGCAGGGCAACTAAACCTGCTGAGAATAATAATTGCTGCATTGAATTTGGTAAAGATAGTTTAAATTGCTGCCAGATTGTTTTGCGGCAAGGAATACGATGCAAAAACCCGTGGTGATGAGAGGTTCGCCAAACAATAACAAAGTACATTAGAGTGCCAAATACTATTGAAATACTGGTTGCCATTGCAGCGCCAGACACTCCGAAGGCAGGCGAGCCTAAGTTTCCAAAAATTAACACCCAATTTAAAGCCACATTGATAATGTGCATAGTTACTATAGTTATTAAATAGTAACGGGTCATTTGCACTGCACTTAAATACCCACGAAAGGAAAAGTTCATTCCAACCGCAACCATCGCTAACAGGCGAATTTGCAAATAAGGTGTTGCCTCGGCGGCCACTGTAGCATCTGGGGTAAGTACTGACATTATCCAGGGTGCAGCTTGGTATATTACTATTGCTATGGGAATGCCTAATAACAACGATAAAAATAACCCACCATTTAAAGGTACTGCAACTTCAGACTCTCTACCTTCGCCCATTCTTCTGGATGAAAGCGCTTGCACTCCAGCGGATAAACCCAGAATAAAGGCAATTGACATATAGTTGGCAAAACCACCAAAGCCTGTGGCAGCCAAGGCTACATCGCCAAGGTGGCCAACCATGGCAGTATCAACCAAATTTAGAATGTTCTGCGATAACATGCCACCGATAATTGGCAGGGCAATGGCAAATAGAGATTTACGCCGATCAATTGTTGGCATAAAGTCGGAAAATTTAGTTAGCCAACTACTCATGCAAACAACAAATTCTCGCGGGTATCAGCAAATTCTATATCTGGCCAGCGTTCTATTGTTAGCTGCAAATTTACTCTTGATGGAGCCAAATAAACAAGTTGATCAGCATTATCCTTGGCCAGATTGAGTTGTAGTTGGCGGATAAAATCAGCCAGCATCTTTTTGTCTTCACAGCGAACCCAGCGAGCGGTTTGCACATTTACTTTCTCGAACACCGCCTCTACCTTATATTCATGCTTGAGCCGATAGGCAACTACCTCGAACTGAAGCACCCCGATTGCGCCAAGCACCAAATCATTACCCATCATAGGTTTAAAAAACTGGGTCGCACCTTCTTCGGAGAGCTGTGATAGCCCTTTTTGCAGTTGCTTAAGACGCAGTGGGTCTTTCAGTTGCGCTCTTCTGAACAGTTCCGGAGCAAAATTCGGAATGCCTGTGAACTGAATTTTTTCGCCCTCGGTGAAGGTGTCACCAATTGCAATAGTGCCATGATTATGCAGGCCAACTATATCCCCTGGATAGGCTTTATCCACAGCGCCCCGTTCTGCTGCCATAAAGGTCAGAGCATTACTTGAGCGAAGCTCTTTATTCAGGCGCACATGATATATCTTTTTATTCTTATCGAACTCTCCCGAGCAAATCCGCATAAATGCAATGCGATCTCGATGCATTGGGTCCATATTTGCTTGTATTTTAAATACGAAACCGCTCAGGGCTTTCTCTTCTGCTGCAACCACACGACTAGTAGTTGCTCTTGCCTGGGGGCTGGGAGCATATTCAACAAAGGCATCCAATAGTGGGGTGACACCGAAATTATTTATTGCCGAGCCGAAAAATACTGGTGTTTGCTCACCTCTTAGATATGCTTGAAGATCAAACTGCTCAGATGCACCAACCACCAGCTCCAATTCTTCGCGTAGCTCGGTAACTGTATCGCCCAGCAACTCATCTAGCTCTGGATTATCCAGCCCCTGAATTACAGTAGCTTGCTGAGTTTCATAATTTTTACTGTGCTCATATAAATGAATGGCATCATCAAGTACATGGTAAACGCCTTTTAATCGAGAACCCATACCGATAGGCCAAGTAATTGGGGTACAGCGAATTTTTAGTACAGATTCAACCTCATCCAACAGATCTATTGGCTCTCTGCCTTCGCGGTCGAGTTTATTAATAAAGGTGATAATTGGGGTACTGCGCAGGCGGCAAACATCCATCAACTTAACTGTGCGTTCTTCCACACCTTTAGCGCAATCTATCACCATCAGGGCTGAGTCTACTGCGGTAAGAGTACGATAAGTATCTTCAGAGAAATCGGCATGCCCAGGGGTATCTAGTAGGTTCACTATACGATCTTTATAAGCAAACTGCATAACCGATGAAGTTACCGAGATGCCACGCTCTTTTTCCATCGCCATCCAATCTGAGGTGGCATGACGGGTGGCTTTTTTGGCTTTCACTGAGCCTGCCATTTGAATAGCACCACCAAATAACAACAACTTCTCAGTAATTGTAGTTTTCCCCGCATCAGGATGGGAGATAATCGCAAAAGTGCGCCTGCGCTCTATTTCTGCCTGTAGCTTCTCATTTAGTAGGGTCTTACTCATGAATAATCATTCCCGATACAGGTCGCCGAAGCTCTTATTGCTAAAGAAGCTAATTCTAACCTGAATCCGTATCTCCAATGCGGATATGAGAGATAAAGCTTCGGGTTTACAAAACATCAGCTTGCTTGATCTAAGTCTGTTTCAGTTTG
>CAZEFU010000054.1:0-8883 GCA_964511515.1 uncultured Wenzhouxiangellaceae bacterium | reverse complement strand
TGAGTGTATCTTATGTGCCTGTTGCTCAACTTCATGCCCCAGTTATTGGTGGAATAGCGATCGCTACCTAGGCCCGGCAATACTATTGCAATCTTACCGCTGGTTGATTGACTCCCGTGATGAAGCCACAGGCGAGCGTCTGGATGATCTGGAAGACCCATTCAAGCTCTATCGCTGCCACACAATCATGAACTGCACCAATACTTGTCCCAAGCACTTGAATCCAGCGAAAGCAATTGCTGAAATCAAGAAAATGCTCTTGGAGCGGCGCGGGGCGTAAGTTTGAGTATTGAAAGCGCCGAATTTAAAAAATTACGCTGGCGTTCCCGCCGTGGAATGCAGGAGCTTGATAAGCTGCTTAATGCCTATTTGGATCAGTACCCAGAAGGCTTAGATCCACCAGCAATTAAGCAATTCAACACCTTATTAGAAACTGAAGATGACCGCCTCTGGCTGTGGCTTTCTGGCCAACAGCAGTGTCCTAATGATTATTTAACTGACCTTATAGATGACATTCGCGCAACCATTTGATCTGCGCGCAGGGCTGCCTACGCTATATTTAGTACTTGCCACAAGCTTCAGCTTGCTTTTACAAGTATTTCTCGCCGTGAATTGGCTGCAGGGAAATTTAGACGCACTGTGGTTCTGGTTTTCTTTGATTTTGACCATAACAACGCTTGCTTTTGCATATTACTTCAATAAGCGCCAGCGTAGCTTTTATTTACATTGGCAAGACCAATCAACAACATATAAATTGCACTCGAAGAACAATACACAAAAGCTTGATGCCAGTTTGCACAGCTATACCATACAAACTGGAAGGTTGATTTTTACCAGTTTTAACCTGAAAGGTAGGAGGAAAAAATATTTGCTTTTCCACCAGGCCTTAAATAAAAAAAATGCTTTCCGGCGCTTCAAAGTACGCTTATGCTGGACTGAGACTGATAGCAGTAAAGATACTGCAAAACATCCAGATTAGAATAAATTCGCGGCGTATGTCACAAGGTCGGTGTCAAAGATAGAATACTATGTGAAGTAAGATCACCCAATGAAGGCGAGTACCTCCCAATTGGTGTTTGATTAGACACCTCTAGTATTAGAGTACATTTCATTATCTTTGTGTCGGCAGACTCTAGCATTCATTCGTGGCAAAATCGGAATCGGTCTAAAAAATGCCGGATCTGTAATTTAATTAAGGCTCCCTGTAAATGTTTTCGGTAGAGTTATTATAAACTTATACCTAAGCTTTCTAAAAGAGCAGCAAACTGAGAAATACGAACATAAAAGGAAGGGGATATGGCACGACGATCTTCAATATTTAAGGATATTTCAAAATTACCCTGGCCGGTAGGTGTCACCTTGGCGGTGTTGTGCTATCCCGCTGCCATGTACTTTAAAAGCTACTTTGCGGCAAACACCATTACTGCTGGTTTGGGTCTGGCAGTTACAATGATATGGCCTTTATTCAGTGCATTATTCCTTATAGCGGCGTTTGTTTCGTTTATGCACGGACACAATAAATCTGCAATTTTCAAATCCCATCGGTCCATAGAAAAAATTCGAAACCTGAGCTGGCAGCAATTTGAACAATTTGTCGGTAGTTACTTTAAAGATCAGGGATATTTTGTAATAGAAACGCCAGCGGGCCCTGATGGCGGGATTGATCTTGTTTTGAGAAAAGACGGCAAAAAAACTTATGTGCAGTGTAAGCATTGGAAGACCTACAAAGTCGGTGTTGATAAAGTCCGGGAGTTATTAGGTGCGATGACCGCTGGTGGTGCCGATTATGGTGTATTAGTCACAACTGGTGAGTTTACTGCCAGCGCCCTACAATTCGGCTCCAAGCATGCTATACGGTTGATTGCGGGTGCCGAGTTGGAATCTTTACTGCGAGATAATACTGCTGTTGGAGCCGACTCTCTCCTCAGCAGGGAAAGCCCGGCGCTGTGCCCGGTGTGCCAATCGACGATGGTTTTGCGTACTGCTAAAAAAGGCCCAAATACCGGGACTCAGTTTTGGGGGTGCTCAAGGTTCCCCGCATGTCGTGGTACAAGAGCCACAAAATAATTCGGTAATGTCTGAATGTTTATGCGAACGACTAAATAATCATAATGTGATCCGGCAAAATAATAAAATCACAGCAAACGCAATAATACAATGTTAGAACAGGGGTTTAGTGCCAGTTTAATCGCAATTTGACTCTGGTTGATTGTAATAATTGTAGACTTTTCTAGCCTAGAGTTTTATCCTTCAACTGATCAACGCTTAATTTAATGAGGACATCAGCGCATGGCGAGTGCGAAACAACTAAAAGCCCTCTTCCGGTCATATGCAGACGGTGATGAATCTCAATTTAACGCTATCGCTATGCAGTTGGCTGCACATGAAGCTAAGTTGGGCCATGGGAAGCTTGCCCGCGAATTACGAGACTTGATTGATCAGGCTAAACTATTAAGATCTAAAGAAACTAGTACTCTCGTGCCTTTAGCCAAACCACGGGGTGAGCTGTCTGGTCTACTGTCAGTGTTCTACCCCAAGTTGAAATTACCAGATATGATTCTGCCTGGGAGTATTGGAAATCGACTGATTCGTCTAATTAATGAACATGTACAGATACAGAAAATTCGCTCACATGGCCTTGCGCCCCGCAAAAAGCTCCTGCTTGTAGGCCCCCCTGGTACTGGTAAGACTATGACTGCATCGGTTATAGCTGGTGAATTAGGATTGCCGTTATTTGTGGTCCGGCTTGACAGCCTGATGACTAAGTTTATGGGCGAGACAGCAGCAAAACTCCGCTTGATATTCGATGCAATTCAGCGGACACGTGGTGTCTATTTATTCGATGAGTTTGATAGTATCGGTTCACACCGGAGGTTGGACAATGATGTTGGTGAGATAAGGCGGGTTCTTAATAGTTTCTTACAAATGATTGAATCCGACAATTCAGATAGTATTTTAGTAGCAGCTACCAACCACGTTGACCTTCTGGATCATGCGTTGTTCCGGCGGTTTGATGATGTAATTGAATACAAATTGCCGGAAAAGAAAGAGGTATTAGCTACATTTAAATCCAAGCTGGATGGCTATACGAATCCACGAATTAATTGGGCGAAGGTTACTGATATTTCCTTGGGTCTTAGTTACGGCGATATTACTAAGGTTTGCGCGAATGCTATTAAGGATATTGTTATTCATGATAGGGATCAAGTTAAAGGGGGTGATTTGCTTCGAGCAATTAGGGAACAGCAATCAATCCGAAATATTTAGCCTCACCAGCAAGGAGAACATATGGTTGATGTGAGTAGGGGGCGCCTTCCGCATATCCTCATTAAAAATACAGCTGTCACTAACATGTACACTAGGCCGCCTGGTGGGCGTGGCGCTAACCTCAAACTCCCAGAGCGGAATCGCCAAAACCATGCCGCACATTTATTGGCTCAACTGGAGGAAATACAAAAAAAAGAGTCCGATATTGTTTCGTATCAAAAATCGATTGGGCTTGATGCAGGCTGGGGCATATATTTGGCTTTTGAGAGTGAGCCAGATTTTGACCTAAAATTTGGAAGCTTAGAATATCAGCCCAGTGGTATTGAGCTTTGTGCTCTTAAACGAATAGAGGGAAAGACAATTGCAACCGTCTTTGTGCCAGAAGGCAAATTGAGTTTCTTTCTTAATAGAACCCTTCAATATTTGGAGAAAAACACAGCCAGCGGAAACCCTAGGAACAAGGATTTAATTGAAGGAATATCAGATGTTAAGCTAGCCGTACTAGAGGCATTGTGGACAGATGATTCGGAATTATTCCCCGAAGCTGACCAGGTAATTTGGTGGGAAGTCTGGCTACGACATACTGACAAAGTTAATTATGAAGATTTTCTGCGCCAGCATGCGTGCAAAATGGATTTGTACGTCAGTGATGAGGCCATACATTTCTTGGATCGAACCGTGTTACTTGTACGGGGCACACGGGAACAAATAGCCCAGTCTATCCAAGTTTTGGGAATTCTCGCAGAGTTACGTCGTGCTAAAGAAACTGCTGATTTCTTTAGCGGCATGGATCGTGTAGAACAACGGGAATGGATTAATGATGCCCTAAAGCAACTAATTCTGCCACCTGACAACGCCCCAACTATTTGTATATTGGATACTGGTGTCACTGAACAACACCCGCTACTTCAACCTATAGCTAATACATCTGATATGCATACATACGACCCCGCATGGGGAACAGATGACAGATACGGGCATGGAACGCCAATGGCTAGTCTAGCAATTTATGGTGATTTAACCCAGCCACTATCATCCGGTGAACAGATTGAGCTAACTCACAGATTAGAGTCTGTAAAAATATCTCCGAACCCGAGCCACCATACCGACAAATCCCTTTATGGGGCAATAACACGTAAAAGCATTTACCGGGTTGAAATAAATCCAGACAGACAGCGTGTCTTTACGATGGCTGTCACAACTTCGGATGATAGGGATCAGGGAAGACCATCGTCCTGGTCTGCAGCAATCGATTCATTATCTTCCGGCACTGGAGATGAGCAACAACGACTAATTATCCTTTCTGCCGGCAATACCAAACATCAGGAGAGGCACAATCATCCAGACAGCAATATGACTGATGCGATTCATGACCCTGGTCAAGCATGGAATGCACTGACAATTGGTGCTTTCACAGAAAAGGTACTTCTTGATACACAAAAATACCCCGGCTGGCGCCCTGTTGCTGATTCAGGTGATTTAGGTCCCTCTAGCTGCACTTCCATGGAGTGGGGTAAAACTGCATGGCCTGTCAAGCCCGATATCGTGATGGAAGGTGGCAATATGGCGATCAACCCTGAAGATGGAACCGCTGACTACATTGATGATGCATTGCAACTACTCAGTGCCGGACATCAGTTTGCAATTGGCAAGCAACTTGTTTCATTCGGTGATACTAGTGGAGCTACCGCACTAGCTGCACGTTTGGCTGCAATGGTCCAAGCACAATACCCAGAGTACTGGCCAGAAACGTTACGCGCATTACTCGTACATTCAGCTCAATGGACTGATGCGATGAAAAGTCACTTCAGTCCTTTGAGGCGGAAGGCTGACTATCGGCAACTACTACGCTTCTGCGGATACGGAGCACCAAATGAAGAAGCGCTATTTTGGAGTACCCAAAGCGCATTAACTTTAATAGCCCAGGATAACATTCAGCCATACTTCAAGGATAGAGGGGGGGTAAAGACCAAGGATATCAATATTCATCAGATACCCTGGCCAACTGAAGTTTTAAACGAATTAGGAGAAACGCCGGTAGAAATGAAGGTTACTCTTTCCTATTTTATAGAACCCAACCCTGGTGAGCGCGGCTGGGTAAGCAAGTATCGATATGCGTCTCATGGCCTGAGATTTGATGTTAAAAGACCCTTGGAAAATTTCAATTTGTTCCAGCAACGCATTAACAAACAGGCACGTGATGAGGAATATAACCGTACGGCCACACCAGATTCTGGCAATTGGACGCTCGGGGAGATGTTGAGAAACCTTGGATCAATTCATTCTGACACTTGGCACGGTACTGCCGCCGAGCTTGCAGAACGTGGGCATGTTGCTGTGTACCCTGTGGTTGGCTGGTGGAAGGAACGAGCCAATCTGAAAAGATGGGAGAATCAAGTGCGATATGCATTGATTATTAGCATTCGGACTCCTGATGTTGAAACAAATATCTACACTCCAATCATCAATCAGGTTGGTATTCCAGTAGAAATTCGAACTTAATTAAAAACCCTACTATAAGCATCACATATACTACCCCATTGTATTGAAAGTGAAGGTGAGTTGTAGTTGAGTAAACTGGGTATCAATCATTTGGGGCTTTAAGTTGTCACAGAGGGGCATGAGTTCAGCTACTTTGGTGACTATATGGTGTTGTTCATCGATCCGTGGTAATGTAAATATTATTGCTAAAACCTGATCCTGCCTAATGCCAGATACTGTTGTACCAGTCCTTTTAATATTCTTCGGGGATCATTACAATATCTACTGAGTGTTCGGTTCCTATATTTAAAAAATCTTGATATAGCTTAATTGAGGCATCTTGATCAGCATGCCTAATGTACTTTTCAGTTGCTTGCATAGTACCACAAGCCAGCACAAACAAAGCATCATAAGGATCTCTAAATGACTGAAGTACACATTTAATTGCAGGGTAGTTAGTCTATTTTCGTTATCAACCAATTTTTCATTGACTCTCACAAAATTCATATTGGTAACTTTCTTCCTAATAGTAAAAAATCACTTAACTAGGGGCTAGGGGTCAAGGTGACTTCTGTGCGAATTTGCAACATAGGATCCCAACCAGCTTTCCTGATGTCCGGTGAGATGAAAAGATCACAAATGTCGCTGTCGCTGAGCTTTCTTTTTCTTACTTATCCATTAGGCCTTGAAAGCCCCATTTTGCACTTGTTGCCAGAAAGGCAAAGCAATAAGCAACTTATTTAAATTCGGTAAATTCTAAATATCATCTTCCCATATCTGCAGGTTTAACTGGCATGCCTGCAAAACCACACAACTCCAATAGATTGACCTGGTGTTTTGCAGTAAGTCGTAGCAATTTGTCCATTGCTTTGCTCTGGATTACATCCCCTCGTTCATATTTTGAGAAGGCGTTATCACCACCGCCAAAAATACGGGCGGCGTCACTTTGGGATAAGCCAAGGTGGTTTCTAATTTCTTTAATTTTTGCACCGGTCAGTAAGTCATCTTCTATACGCTTAGAATCAGCGATACGAAGATGATTACGCCGGATTTGTTCGGGGTATACAGGGTCAGCACCGCAATTGTTGCACAGATAACACTCTAGTCCATCTATATGCAGTGTCTTTTTGCCATGCTTGAAATCATCTGCAAAAGTGGATCCGGTCAAGCGTCCATCTTCACAGACAGGACAAGTTAATATTTGATTATTCATAGTGCACCTTCGGGGTGAAATGATGCAAGTAGCACCAATATACAATCTCGATCAAGTTTTAGTTTTATATAAAGATCATCGGTACTACCGCTGGTTCCAGTATATGAAATTAGATATACATCTAACCATGTTTTCCCTTGATAGCAAATTGATTCGTGATAATTGTCAATCTTCAACGATGCCAGACATTCATTCACATCATCTGGCGTATAACCATAATTGTCGACATGTTTTGTAACTCGGCTCGATAAATAGGAAACTGCACCTTGTTTAGCAAGTGACCTGATTCTATCCAGAGAATATTCCTGTTTGTTTCGTCTTTCAGCTGTGTCACTAACCATTATGGTTACCCTCTATGAGAAAATCAACCTTTCCAACTAATTAAATGTGATATCAAAGGTTTTTTACTTATAATCATCAAGTGTATAGCATTGTTTATATTGATATAATTTAAATTCGAAAAATGATTGTATTAAAAGCCAAAGAGCAAGCAAATGTTATTATCTTCCCCAAATAACAAGCTACTCGTAAATACTACCAGAAATAATTAACCTATATATCTGAGTCCTATTATGTAGTTATATGAGCTCGACTCTTCGATATTTAGTCGCCAATTAGCAGCATTTATGGACTTCCCATAAATACGCCCAGCCTTCATCTCTAAAGTTGCCGTAGTCAACTGCAGCAACCTATGTGAAGTAAGGTCGCCGATGAAGCAATTGAACTGGCCAACCACTGTCTAACAGACACTCTTAATAATATGATGTACACTCTTCTGTGAACAATTTTCAGTTCATCTCGTAGCTTGATAAGTTCACATTTTTACTAATAGATTAGGATAATAAATGACTTCTCCAAACCTTGATCCATTATGGATGCCATTCACTGCCAACCGGGCATTTAAAGCCTCACCACGCATGGTAGTTGCCGCTGACAGGCATTATTACACCACTGCCGATGGTCGCCAGGTGCTTGATGCGTTCTCAGGACTGTGGACTACAGGTGGTGGCCATTGTCATCCAAAAATTGTTGAAGCGGTAAGGGAGCAAGCTGGCAAACTAGATTACTCAGCAGCTTTCCAATTGGGGCACCCTCAAGCTTTTGAGCTTGCCGATAGAGTTTGTGAATTAGCTCCTGAGGGTTTCGAGAACTGCTTTTTTACTAATTCTGGCTCTGAAGCTGTAGATACTGCTCTGAAAATAGCTCTGGCATTTCACCGCCTTGGTGGAGAAGGGCAGCGCAACCGTTTTATTGGGCGTGAACGCGGCTATCACGGGGTTAATTTTGGTGGTATTTCAGTTGGAGGAATTGCTCCGAATAGAAAGATGTTCAGCACTTCTCTATTACCAAATGTAGATCATTTGCCACACACCTATAATCTTGCGGAACAGGCTTTCAGCAGAGGTCAGCCAGAGTGGGGCGCACACTTAGGCACCGAGCTTAATCAGCTGGTGGCTTTACACGATGGTAGCAATATCGCGGCGGTTATTGTTGAACCAGTAGCTGGGTCAACCGGGATATTAGTTCCTCCTGTTGGTTATTTACAGGAGTTAAGAAAAATTTGCGACCAACACGGAATATTGTTGATTTTTGATGAAGTAATTACAGCTTTTGGGCGCATTGGCGGAGCTTTTGCCAGTGAGCGCTTCGATGTAGTGCCAGATATTATCACTTGTGCAAAAGGACTAACCAACGGTTTTGTGCCTATGGGCGCAGTACTGGTTAAGAAAGAAATTCATCAACGCTTTATGCAAGGCCCAGATAATGTCATCGAACTTTTTCATGGTTATACCTATTCCGGCCACCCACTGGCATGTGCTGCGGGATTGGCAGCATTAGATGTGTATAAGGAAGAGGGCATGTTTGAGCAGGCCAGAGCGAATGAAGATATGTTCGCTGATGCCTTACATAGCTTCAAGGGT
>CAZEFU010000053.1:2923-9058 GCA_964511515.1 uncultured Wenzhouxiangellaceae bacterium | reverse complement strand
CTACTTGCATCCAGCCACTGCCGATTACTTAAATACCAGAATTTATACCCCCGTGGACTCAGGCTAAGTCCACGCACCTGACCCAATAACAGGGCATCCTGGCAATGTTGTTGCAGTAATGTTGCCAGGCGTTCGCTTTCGTGTTGCAGTTCACCTTCGCTTCTACTGGCAAAGCGCAGCACCAACATAGTAGAGAGAATGGCAGTGATTACCAGAACCACGAGGATTTCCAGCAGCGTCATCCCGGCTTGTCGCTCTGCGCTGTGCATATTGTGGTGGCTGGTTTACCAGTTACCAATGTCCTGATTGATCTCTTCACCGCCGGAGCTGCCATCAGCGCCCAGCGAAAAAACATCGATCAGCCCATGTACACCTGGGTTGAGGTATTTGTAAGGATTTCCCCAAGGATCAGCTGGTAGGCGGTCGATATAGCCACCTTTTTTCCAGTTACGCGCTTCTGGTTGCCCGCTAGGTTGGGAGATGAGTGCTTCTAGTCCCTGGTCGGTGCTTGGATAGTTGTAGTTTTGCAGTTTATACATCTCCAAAGCTGTAACCATGGCTTGAATATCTTGTTTGGCCTTGGTGATGCGTGCCTGATCTGGCTGATCCATAACTCTGGGAACAATAATTGCTGCCAAAATTCCCATAATTACCACAACCACTAATATTTCGATCAAGGTAAAGCCACGGATTTTCCGCTGAGATGGTTGTTTTGATAGTCGCAATGAAGCATTTCTTTTAAGGCAATAATGTGGCATAGATTTAATCCGTCTATAATTCAGCTTTATGTAATTCTACCAGAGTACAGCAAAATATCATGAGCGACCAGAATAGTCTAAACCAGAAAATGATGGAAAGGGATTTGGCGGTGCTTTGGCACCCATGTACGCAAATGCAAGACCATGAGGATCTACCTCTGATACCAATCCGGCGTGGGCGCGGTGTTTGGCTGGAAGATATGCAGGGCAAGCAATATCTAGATGCTATTTCTTCATGGTGGGTAAACTTGTTTGGTCACAATAATCCGCAAATAACTGCGGCAGTGAAACGGCAGCTCGATGAGCTTGAGCATGTGATGTTTGCAGGCTTTAGTCACGAGCCTGCAATTGAGCTTGCTGAGGCGCTGGTTAGGGTCACTCCTAAAGGCTTGCAGAGAGTTTTATACGCCGATAATGGTTCTTCTGCAATTGAGATTACCTTGAAGATGAGTTTTCACTACTGGCTTAACCGTGGTCAGCCTGGGCGTAAGCGTTTTGTGAATCTTAGTGGCGGTTATCACGGCGAAACGTTGGGGGCTTTGGGTCTTGGTGATGTTGGTTTGTTTAAAGATACCTATGGCCCATTACTACTTGAACCATTAGTGGCCCCATCACCCGGAGCCTGGCAGACAGATACTGAAGAGAGTAGCTATGAAATAGCAGTACGCTGTCTGCAAAGTATGGAGGGCATACTGGCCAAAAACGCAGCTGAGGTATGTGCAGTGATTGTGGAACCATTAGTGCAGTGCGCTGGTGGTATGCGTATGTATCACCCGCATTACTTGACTGGCCTACCTGCCTTGTGTGATCAGTATAATGTTCATTTAATTGCCGATGAAGTGGCAGTTGGTTTTGGTCGTACAGGAACATTATTTGCTTGTGAGCAAGCCAATATTAGCCCGGATTTTATGTGTCTTTCTAAAGGTCTTACCGGTGGTTATTTGCCTATGTCGGCAGTGCTGACAACGGCAGAAGTATATTCTGCATTTTATGCCGATTACACCAGCCTTAAAGGATTCCTGCACTCACATAGTTACACTGGCAATGCCTTGGCCTGTTCAGCTGCATTAGCCACTCTGAATATTTTCGAACAACAACCAGTGCTGGAAAACAATAAGCAACTGGCTGCTCAAATGTATACGGCGGTAGCCGAGCTGGAAGATCATCCGCATGTAGGTGAAATCAGGCAAACAGGGATGATTTTAGCAATTGAGATGGTTAAGGATAAGGCTAAAAGAGAGCCGTGGCCATGGCAGGAACGGCGTGGTCAAACAGTGTATAAGTATGCACTGGATCAAGGTGTATTATTGCGGCCTAATGGTAATGTGGTTTATTTTATGCCCCCATATATTATTACTCCTGATGAAATCAAATTACTCGGACGGGTTGCCATTGAAGGCATCGAGCGTGCTTGCAAGTAATGAAATCTAGACGCGCATATATAGACAACGAGCTGAGTGTTGGCTCCAGCCTTAAAATCGAGGCGGAATTGGCGCATTACTTGCAGCGGGTGTTACGCATGCGTAGTGGTCAGCTTGTTGAATTATTTAATGGGGATGGTTTTAATTATTCTGCCGAGATATTAGCAATAGGTAGGAAATCGTTAGATATAAACATCATTGAGCGCACGATTGGCTTGCCATCATCACTTCTGGAAATCACCCTGGTACAGGCTCTTAGCCGTGGCGAGCGCCTGGATTACAGCTTGCAGAAGGCGACAGAGCTTGGAGTAACCGCAATCGATTTAGTAGAGACTGACAGAATTGAATTAAGACTTGACCCAGCCAGGTTGTCACGGCGGATGCGGCATTGGCAACAGGTTATCATCAGCGCTTGCGAGCAATGTGGACGTAGTGACTTACCACAACTAAGTGAGCCAATTAGATTGACGCAATATTTGGACTCACCTAATTCCAGTACTCGCCTGTTCCTTGACCCTGAATCAGGACAGGGGTTTTCTGCATTAACCAGGCCGCAAACAGCAATAGATTTAATAATTGGGCCTGAGGGTGGTTTTTCTGAAACTGAGAAACAACAGATGCAAGCACAGGGGGCAACCGGACTGGCCTTGGGCCCAAGAGTACTGCGCACCGAAACCGCAGGCCCAGCGGCAATTGCCATTGTGCAGCAGTTATTTGGGGATTTAAACCCACAGAACGACGTGTAGGGGGAGTTAGAACCGCGCAGCAGTGAGGCCGTTAACAGATCAGTGATGAAGCCTAGCGAATCTGGGTAATTGGCAATGCACCATAGGCTGCATGTGCGGCCAATTGATTTAAGCGGTCTAGGTCGGGGATTAGAATGCCGCTATTTTTGCCGGCTTTAACTGTGCTGAAAACGCCTAAGGCAGCGGCGGCATCGAGGTCTTCGGTTATATCTGCTTCTTCGATATTGATTTTGCTTGGTGCTGCATAAATTACGATACCTATAAATGGCATCTCGCGGTTATCGGCTAAAGACTTGATCACTGCAATATGCGACCCGCGCTTGGTAGAGGATGTGCTGACTCCACTCAAGTTACTAAATGAAATTACTGGCACTTGCCAGTTTTTCCAATCAACTGAACCTAATAGCCATTCTGGTGCATTCTCAAATGGTACAGGAGGCTGGTAGGCTAAGACTTCATTCAGCGTTGATTTAGGGAGTAATGCCTTTCGCCCCCCAATATCTAATAACAGGCAATCTAGTCCAGTACTTTTTTTGTTATTGCTGGGTTTAGCGGCCACTTTATTTTTAGTGGTCTTCTTCGCGGCTCTATTTTTAGCTGTATTTTTCTTTCGTTTAGCCATGGTTTAATCCTGTTGTTCTGCCAGCAAATCTTTCACATTTTTTACCAAATCAGATTCCTGATAAGGCTTGGCCAGATAACCATTTACACCGATTTCTTTGGCGCGGTCACGATGTTTCTGACCGGAACGCGAAGTTATCATGATCATTGGCAGCTCTCGTAGGCGATTATCGTTGCGCACATGGGTTGCTAATTCATAACCATCCATTCGCGGCATTTCGATATCCAGTACGATTAGATCCGGAATTCTCTCATACATTTGCTCGACCGCATCCAGGCCATCTTTGGCGGTAAAGACCTCCATTTCTGCATTCTCAAGTACCCGTGAGGTAATTTTACGCATGGTGATAGAGTCATCAACAACCAGAATAAGAGGAGCCCGTTTCTCTTCGGGCATGACTACTGGCGCGGCAATGTATTCTTCAGGTAATTGTGCCTGCTCGATTCCGAGGCGAATCATGGGGCCCATATCGAGAACAATTAATACTGTGCCGTCGCCGGTAATCGTGCCACCAAGGATGCCAGGAATACTGGCAACCTGCTGACCAACTGGTTTAATTACAATCTCGTGATGTGAATGCAGTTCGTTAACCCGGAAAGCAGCGCGTAATTCACCCGCACGAATCATCAATAACGATACATTATCATCGCCAACAGGTGAGCGGTTAAAGCCAAGCACCGGATCCAGTTCCATTAACTGGAATGGCTCGCCTGCAAATTCATAAACCGGCGTATCACTAGCTAGTCGCTCGGTGTAGTCGGCAGAAGTAAGCTTGGCCACACCACGAACACTGGCAAGAGGAATTGCAAACTCACGGTCACCAGCAGTAACATTAATTGCCTGCATAACTGCCAGAGTGAATGGAATACGCAAGCTGAAGCGACTACCTTTGCCGCGATCACTATTGATATCCAGGGAGCCACCAACAGCTTTAATTTCACTATTAACTACATCCATGCCGATGCCGCGCCCAGCAATACCGGTGATTTCTTCGGCAGTACTAAAGCCGCTTTCCATTATGAATTGAGCAAGATGCTCGTTCGAAATCTGGTCCGACTCCTTTAACATTCCGCGTTCAATGGCGCGCTTACGAATTTCACTAAAGTTAATTCCAGCACCATCATCTTCAATTGTAATCAGTAGCTCGGTTGCTTCATTCTCTACTGTAATTGTGATGTTACCTTCGGCTGTCTTCTTCTGTTTCTTACGATCCGCCGGTTTTTCAATGCCGTGGGCTATCGCATTACGCAGGATATGCTCCAGTGGTGCTGTAATTTTTTCTAATACATTCCGATCGAGCATGCCTTCTGAGCCACCAGCTAACAACAAGTTGAGCTTGGCTTTCTTATTTGTATCTTTACTTGCCTGCCGGACTAATCTACGTAAGCGCGGCGCCACGGTAGAAAAATGCACTAGGCGTGTTTGCATCAAACTTTCTTGCAGTTCTGTGTTTACTCTCGATTGCTGTAGCAGTAATGTTTCTGAAATGCGCGCAGTATTATCAAGTTCTTCCTCGAGGTTGGTTAAATCTGCAACAGACTCGGCCAGGGCTCTTGATAGTTGTTGAATAGTTGAGAATCGATCTAGCTCTAATGGGTCAAATTCGCTTTCAGAGTACTCACTTTCTCTTTGGAAACGAGACAGAATTTGAGTTTCAGTTTCAATTTCCATTTTACGTAACTGATCACGCAACCGGGCAATAGTCTGATTTACTTCAGTAAGGTGATTTCTGAAGCCGCCGATTTCTTGATTCAAGCGTGACCGATAAATGCTGATTTCACCAGCGTAGTTAACTAGGTTGGATAACAAGCCGGTTTGTACCCGGACCGTACCCTCCTGAGTATCACCAGTCTCAATATTTTCGGGCATGGCGTGCACTTCCCGTGGTTTTTCTGGCAAAGCCGGAATAACCATAGGTCTTGCTAGTTCCCGTTTTGGTGGGGCAGCTTTGGCTACCGCACTTACAGGTGCTGGTTTCTTCTCAGGTTCTCTTTCAGGTTTGGTGTCAGGAGCTTTTTCGAGAGCTTCTATCGCAGAAATATATTTACTAACTTGATTATCACTAGGCTGCTCGCCTTTTTCAATAGATGTAACCATGTTAAGTATTTGGTCACAGCCATGTTCGAGCCCAGCAACAATTTTTTCTGTAGGTTTGAGCTGATTATTGGATAATTTCTCAAGCAAAGACTCCATTGCATGTGAGAGATTTCCGATTGGTAATAGCCCAGCCATCAAGGAGCTTCCCTTGAGGGTATGAATTTCACGCTGAAGGCTGTTTAAAGCATTCTTGCTGGCAAGATCTGAGTGCCATTGATTCAGAATTGCATCCGTTCTTCCCAGAACTTCATGAGCCTCTTCCATAAAGATCTGCACGACTTCGTCATCTAGGTCGGAAGCTTTTTCAGTAGTAGCTCTCTCAGCAGCAGCCTTTTCAGTAGCAGCTTTCTCAGCAGCAACTTTCTCAGCAGCAACTTTCTCAGCAGCAGCTTTCTCAGCAGCAGCTTTCTCAGCAGCAGCCTTCTCAGCAGCAGCCTTCTCAGCAGCAGCTTTCTCAGCAGCAGCTTTCTCAGCAGCAGCTTTCTCAGCAG
>CAZEFU010000053.1:0-2823 GCA_964511515.1 uncultured Wenzhouxiangellaceae bacterium | reverse complement strand
CTTTCTCAGCAGCAGCTTTCTCAGCAGCAGCTTTCTCAGCAGCAGCTTTCTCAGCAGCAGCCCTCTCAGCAGCAGCCCTCTCAGCAGCAGCCTTCTCAATAGATGCTTTTTGTTTTGCTTTCGCTACAATTTCGTTATGTATATCAGTGCTGAGTTGCTCCAACTTCTTGAGCAAAGGGTGTTTCTTGATATCGATTTCTTCAACTGCTTGCTCCAAGGTAGCCAAGCGTTCACGCACTAATTGCATTGCTTCATGGATAACTGGAACTGCAGCTTCTTTCAACTTAATTCCAGCAGTTTGGCTTTGCTCAATTAAATTTTCAGCGGCATGAGCTAATTTTTGTTCGAATTCGGCCCCAGCCAAAGACATGCTACCTGCGATTGTATGAGCAGCTCGAATCGGCTCTTTCTCAGGAGTAGGGGTTGTTGATCCTTTAAGCCATCCTTCAAGCGTGTTTAGATGCGAGTTAACTTCTTCTCTTATCAGTTCAGCCAGCTCAGGATCTATGATCTCTTCTTGCTCAGTTAGCAAATCATCGTTTAACCAACGATTAAACGGTTCTTTGAGCTCTGCAATGAAGCTATCTAATTTTTCAGTAGTGCCAGCTTGGGATGAAGCAAGTTGGTTAAGAATTGAAGTAAAGCTATCTAATAGTTTAGGGTCTATTGTTTTGTTATTACCCTTTAGTCTATCTCGAACAGCCGGCAACATAGCCCCGGCTATTGCAACTGCTTGCAACATGGGCTTGTCGATTTCGCGTGCGTCATCAACCACTTGGTTCAGCAGCATTTCTACTTTCCAGCTGAACTCAGCAATCTCATCGGCTCCCACCATTCTGCCACTACCTTTCAGGGTGTGGAAACCGCGACGAATTTCGGTTCTAGCATCAATATTATTGGTATCTTTTAACCATAAGGGTAGAGATGCCTCCATCACTTCAAAGACGCTATCGAACTCTTCTAGGAAAATATCCAGAATTTCCTCATCAACCACCGTGGTGCTTGTGGCAGGCTTCTCAACCGCAACTTTCTGCTCGGGTAGGGCACTAACTTCACTAGTAGCATCGCTAGGACCACTTTCCAGTCGATCTAGCCGTTGGATCATTAGTTCAAGTAGGCCACTAGCCTCTGGTTGCTGGTCGCGCGATGCTGCCAGGAACATTTCAAGGGCAGTAAATGCATCCGCAAACAGCTCTTGAACATTTTCCGTAGGTAAATCTTTTTGCTCTAACAGTGCCGCAGCAATTTGTTGCAGGCGGCGTGTTGCTTCGGTTGCGGGTGCATGGTTGGCCATTTGTAAGGCACCAACCAGGTGCTCAAAATTCTGGCCGATGCTGGCAAAGTTATCCGCAGATAGCTCTCCGGTCATCCAGTCCTGCAGCTGTTCTTTGATCTGTTCTAATACACCCAGGCACTCGCTCAACAGTCGGCTAACCATTTGCCAGAGTTCATGTGCTGGTAACTGTGGAGTTGCTGCATCAGAGTGATCTTGCTCAGGTGCCTCGCCTAACTTATTGACGTGATTATCCAAAGCTGTTTCAACGCTGAGAATTTCTCCAGCTAAGAGTACTAGTTGTTCACTATCTAATGTAGCTCCATCCTTGCGCGCCTGTGCGAGCAAGGAAGAGGAGTGGTGTAGGGCTTTAGATGATTCTTGCAGGCCAATTACTTTCAATGTATCGGCTAGCTTGGTCAATAGGTCATCTATATTAGGTGCATCATCACCTGAGTCTTCACCATCTTCAAGTTTAGTCAGTCGTTCTTTTATGTTGTCTAGCTCGGTACTCACAGCTATTGAAAGTGAGTCGAATAATGCCCTGTTTTGAACGGAGATGCCTGCTCTTGCACGCTCTAAGTCTTGCGGATCCATCACTAACTTATCAAGATTGTATAGATCTCGGACTTTATCCAGCTGTTGATTGCCATCTCGAGCAATAGCAATGTAGTACAGCAGTGCCGTGGTGAGTAAGTCTGTAGTATTGTTATTCTCACTCGACTCTTTGTTTTGCAATGTTGGTAATTGTTGTTCAATACGGGAAAGTAGTTTGCGTAAGGAAATACTATTCTCAATTACTCCACTTTCTAGCCCGCTTATTGCCAAACTGCTTATCCACCACAAACGCCTTTGTTTAAGTGGCTCTAGTTGAGGGTAAATCTCGCTGCATATCGCAGCCATTTGCGCGATTGGTTCTTTATCTTCAGGCTTAACCAAGAACTTTTGGAAAGCTTGGGTGAAAGCCGATGTCCATTTTTCGATAGCTGGCGCTAGTTGCTGAATGGATTTTTTAGCGGCTGGGATTTTATTCTCAGCTACAGCTTCTAAATCTGGTGAAAATAACACGCCCTCTGAGAGCAATGCCATATCCCTTGCTGCCCTTAAGTCGTTGAGAATAGGCAATAATAATAAGGGTAGGTCGGTGCCTCCAGCTTGCAACCGGTCAAGATAAGTATCTAAGGTTAATAAGCTCTGCATTAGCGCCGATAAGGCAGTATCTGAATGCTCAATCTTGCCAGTGCTTAATTCTCTCAGCAAGCCGTGCATTTCATCGGCAAGTAGGCTCGCCCCTTGGCTGCGGAGCATGGCCAGGGTCAATTGAATTTTCTCAATTGCCGTGTCTGCGTCAGTTAATAAGCTGTTATCTTCTCTTTCTGCAGCTGCTTCCAGACCAATCCGGGCTTGTCGGAGTAGAGTGTTAAGCTCTTCGCGGATCCAGCCAATTGCTGCATAGGGGTTTGAGACTTCACGCCACATATCAACCACCACTCCGCCCTGTTTCCAGGGGCGGGTTATTATTTGTCATTATTCGCATTTTCAGCAAAATG
>CAZEFU010000052.1:0-9139 GCA_964511515.1 uncultured Wenzhouxiangellaceae bacterium | reverse complement strand
GCAAAGATGACCCTGATCGAGCGGTGCATTGAAGTTGCCGATATGCCAACGGCAAAGGGCCTGTTTAATTCACAGTTCGACCTGCAACTGGCCAGTAATTCACGTATGGATTGGTCGCGACTACAGACCTTGAGTACATCGGCAACTTTAGTCGACAGAATAGACTGCCAACTGACAGAAAATGCACACTTACACATCACCCAGCTTGAAATAGGCGGCCTCTGGGTACGTCGCGATGTAGATGTAAGTCTAAGCGGGGCAGGTAGTTTCGCTGAAGTAGACGGGGTTGTTATCGTACGTGGCAGGCAGCATTGTGATGTGCATACACGCATCACCCACGAGGCTGAGAGCTGTATCTCAAGAGAGACCTTTAAGTGTATTGCCGATGATCGAGCCCGAGGTGTGTTTAACGGAAAGATTCTGGTTCAACCCGGCGCAGATGGCACTGATAGCGCCCAAAGAAGTGATAACTTACTGCTCTCAGAACATGCCAGAATTGATACTAAGCCGGATCTTGAAATCCTCACTGATGATGTTATTGCCAGTCATGGCGCTACGGTTGGTCAGCTAGATGAAGATTCATTATTCTATTTACGCACTCGCGGAATCGATCTAGCGAGCGCAAGAAAACTACTGATGCGAGCCTTCTGCCAACAAGTAGTTGAGTTGATAACAAATGATTATGCACGCTCTACTATGTCTGAAGAACTGGATAAAGTATTTATCAGCATGGAAAAAACCGCATGAGTACAGCAGCAAATAATGATAAGAAGTGGGATTTAAATGCTGTACGCAAGCAGTTTCCCACTTTAAGCCGAAAAGTGCATGATATGCCGCTTGTTTATCTCGATACAGCAGCATCTGCGCAAAGACCGCAACAGGTAATTGATGCGGTTACAAATTACTACAGCAATCACAATGCCAATGTGCATCGTGGAGTGCATAGCCTGAGCCAAGAGGCTACCGACCTGTGGGAAAATGCTCGTACTACTATGCGCGACTTTATTGGCGCTGCAAGTTGTAAAGAAATTATTTTTACTCGCGGTATGACCGAGGGTGTAAATCTGGTTGCACAAAGTTTTGTTAGACCTATGGTTGGCCCTGGCGATAAAATTTTGATAACTGCCATGGAGCACCATTCAAATATCGTACCCTGGCAGCTTGTCTGCGAGCAAACTGGTGCTGAGCTCGCTGTAGCACCAGTTAACCAGCGCGGCGAAGTTGATCTTGCTGGCTTTGAAGAAATGCTCGATGAGAAAGTTAAAATTCTGGCAATGATGCATGTCTCCAATGCACTGGGAACAATTAACCCAGTACAACAAATGACCAAAATGGCGAAGGGCTTTGGGATCCCAGTTTTAATTGATGGCGCCCAGGCAACTCCGCATATACCAGTTGATGTTCAGGCAATTGATTGTGATTTTTATTGCGTCTCCGGTCACAAGATGTATGGGCCAACAGGAATCGGCGTACTGTATGGCAAAGAAAAGCTGCTTGATGCCATGCCGCCGTATCATGGCGGTGGGGAAATGATTCGCACAGTTAGCTTTGAGAAAAGCACATGGAATGACCTGCCGAGTAAATTTGAAGCAGGCACTCCCAATATCGCCGGAGGTATTGGACTGGGAGCTGCTGCTGAATTTATTAGCTCGGTTGGACTAGAAAACATTGCTCGGCACGAAGCAGATTTATTAGCTTATGGAACCGAGCAGCTGTTAACAATTGATGGCTTAAAAATTATCGGTACGGCGGCAAATAAGACTGGCGTTATGTCATTTACAATCGCCGGTGTACATCCACACGATCTTGGTACCATTATCGATCATGCTGGAGTTGCCATTCGTACTGGTCATCATTGCGCGATGCCAATCTTTAAGCAGTTTGGGATTGCAGGTGCCGCACGCGCATCGTTAGGTATGTATAACAGCCGCCAAGAACTGGATGTACTGGTTGAGGCGGTTAATAAAGCCTGCCAGATGTTACGCTAAGACATATATTTTCAAGTAAAATCCTTGCATGACTCTAGATAAACTCTATAAACAGGCTGTATTGGATCATAATCGTGAGCCACAGAATTATTATCTAATGACAGATGCAAGCCATGTAGCACTTGGTAACAATGCCTTGTGTGGTGATGAAATCAGAGTGTTTTTGGCACTTAATGATGCCGGATTGATTGAACGCGCCAGTTTTCAGGGAGAAGCCTGTGCCATTGCAACCGCTGCTGCCTCACTGATGACCAGTTGGTTAATTGGCAGGCCAAATTGGCAAGCTCGAACCGCTGTCATTGCCTTTGATCGAATGCTCAAAGGCGGAGATATTGATACAGCTTTATTAGGCGAGAACATACTATTGGAAAGTGTCAAAGACTTCCCCGGTAGAATTCCATCAGCGCAACTTTGCTGGCATGCAATGTGTGCAGCACTCGATGGAGTTGCTGAAATTAGCACAGAGGAGTCCATATGAGCGAATGGACAAAGGTTTGTGCAGTTGAGGAAATCTCCTCAGGTAACTGGAAAGTTGTGGAAGTTGATGGTGCCATAATTGCAGTGTTTATGGTCGCAGGTGAATACTACGCAATTGAAGATATTTGCACCCACGATGGCGGCGAGCTAACTGGCGGCGAAGTCCAGGGCTGTGAAGTTATTTGCCCGCGCCACGGTGCTCGTTTCTGCATTAAAACCGGCACAGCTCTAACCCCACCTGCCTATGAAGCAGTAGATACATTTCCTGTTTTAGTCAGAGATGATATTGTTTGGGTTCGTGATGATCGTTGGGATTGAGGTAGGACGCTGTATTAGCAATTACTGTGCTTCAATTCTGATGGTGTGTTAAGCCATACGACTGCATGGATGCAGGAGGTAGGAGTCCAAGGATGGACTCGGTAGAGCGAAGCAGGACGCCAGAGCCGAGAGCAATGCAGGAGCAATTGCCGAGGCAAACGCACTAAATGTTTAAGTTTACTCAGACTATTTGATAGTTAGATTTATTGGTGAAAACAGATCTAGAAAAATACTTTCATTTTAGGTGAGAGGAATTCCCAAGTCATGACAGTTAGGTATTGAAAGCGATATGCTTGACTAGAATTGATTGGGGGGAGCCTGGTAAAGGGCTCAGGGGAGCGGGATACTTTCCGCATCTAAGGGGAAAAGGCAACTGACTAATAATCAGTTGCCTTTTTATTTGTACATTTGCTTAGCTGTCATTTACATGTTTATACGCTTTAGCTAATTTAGCCTGAATATCACCAGGAACTGCATTGTAATGACTAAAACTCATGGAGTACTGACCTTCACCGCCAGTTATTGATTTCAATTCAGTCTGGTAGTCAGTGAGCATACTCAGAGGGATTTGTGCAGAAACTACGATCAGCCCACCTGCTAGAGAGTCCGTACCACTGATGCGCGCGCGTTTACTGGCTAGGGAGCCTGTGATATCACCCATGTGGTTATCTGGAGCTGTGACTTCCAGGCCAACAACAGGTTCGAGGATTTGCGGGCCAGCATCCAAAATAGCTTGCAGAAAGGCTTTTTTGCCAGCGGTTACAAAGGCTATTTCCTTAGAATCCACAGGGTGGTGTTTGCCATCGTAAACGGTAACTTCAATATCCTGAAGTTTATAACCAGCCACAGCTCCCTCATCTAGCAACAGGCGTATACCTTTCTCAACTGCCGGGATCAGATTGGTGGGAATTGATGCGCCAACGACTTTATTTATAAACCGGAAGCCCTCGCTTCTTTGTAAAGGTCGAATCCGTAAATACACTTCACCAAACTGCCCAGCGCCACCGGTTTGTTTTTTATGCCGGTAATGGCCTTCAGCAGGACGGGTTATAGTTTCTCGATAGGCAATTCTGGGCGGCCTGGTATCAACTTCTACCTGGTAGCGCTGCTGCATTCTTTCGAGCATGATCTTCAGGTGCATATCACCTAAGCCATGAATTATGGTCTCGTTTAGTTCCTGATTATGTTCAACTGTAAAGCATGGATCCTCTTCTTGCAGGCGGTGCAGGGCAGTGGCAAGTTTCTGCTCTTGCCCACGGCTTGTTGCATTCACCGCCAGACCAAACATCGGTAGTGGAAAATCCAAAGGTTTTAGATGAAAATTATCCTCATCATGTGAATCGTGTAAGACCGCATCATAGTGAATATCATCAACTTTTGCGACTGCACAAATATCTCCCGGTACCGCAGTATTCAGCTCAAAGTGTTTACTGCCTTGTAATTGGAACAAGTGGCCAACCTTAAAAGGTTTGCGTGCATCACCAATATATAACTGGGTGTTCTTACTGATAGTGCCCTGATAGAGCCTGAATATACTCAGTTTACCCACAAAAGGGTCATTAGTAATCTTGAAAACATGGGCAATAACATGGGCATCAGGATCGGCTATTGCAGTGACCGCTTCAACTCCTTCACCTTCACCTTTGAGAAACGGTGGGGGATTACCTTCAATTGGGTTTGGCAGCAGGCGTTTAAAGAATTTTAATAACTCAGGAATCCCGGCACCACTGCTTGCAGAAACAAAACAGATTGGGACCAGGTGGCCTTGCCGCAGAGCTATCTCGAAGACCTTATGCAATTGTTCGCGATTTAGTTCGCCTTCTTCCAAGTAAACATCCATCAATTCATCGTCAACCTCAGCAACTTGGTCGTTGATTTCATTGTGAGCAGCATTCAGTGAGAAAATATCAGTTTCACCTTCGGTATGGTAAAAGCAATCGCGTACACTACTGTAGTTATCAGCAGGTAGATTTATTGGCAGGCACTGATTGCCGAACTCTTCCCGAATTTGTCGTACCAAGGCAGTTAAGTCAACTCTATCTGAATCAATTTTATTGATGATAATCATCCGGCACAGGTTTCTATCAGCTGCTCGCTGCATTAAGCGCCGGGTAGAAAGCTCAATTCCAGCCTGGGCGTTGACGACCACAGCGGTAGTTTCAACTGCGGCCATTGCAGCTAAAGTTGGACCACGAAAATCTGGATATCCGGGAGTATCGAGAAAATTACAATGAATGCCTTCAAAATCCACACCGACAATGCTTGAATCCAGTGAGTGTTGGTGCAGTTTTTCTAGTGGATCAAAGTCTGCGACCAGGCCACCGCGTTGATGTGAGCCCATTTCTTTGATAGTTCCGGTATGCGCCAATATAGCTTCTATTAATGTGCTCTTTCCAGCGCCACTTTGGCCTACCAGGGCAAGGTTTCGTATATTTTCAGTTTTGTTACTTGGCATAAAAACACTCCGTAATTGCTACAGGTCCCTGTCTATCCTAGTACACACCGAGCTGGCTGGCAAAAAAGGTAGAGGAATTTACTTTCTTAGCTAAACTTGGGTGATTTATTGTTACTGCTGGAAATATTACCGACATTGACATGCATCAAAGCCACGGTGATTGCTTTTATAGCGGACTGACTAACTTAGGTAAATTTAAGGCAAACTGCTTGATTTAGTTTATAATGTCATATGAACCTTGGATATATGAGATGAAACATTGAGCAGTAGCAAATCCCCCACCGGACTCGACCCACAAGCAGTCCACGATCTGGTAATTAATGCACTGGAAGATTTAAAAGCCGAAGATATCACTATTATCGATGTCAGAGACTTTAATAGCCTCACCGATGAGATGATAATTGCCTCGGGTACCTCTAGTCGGCATCTATCTGCACTGGCTGATAATTTAATTATCAAGGCCAAGGCTGCGGGCATTCCACCACTAGGTGTTGAAGGCAGAAATGGCTCTGACTGGGTGCTGGTTGATATGAATGATGTAATTGTTCATCTGATGTTACCCCGGGCGCGTTCCTTTTATAATCTTGAAAAACTCTGGAGCGCCAGCGAAGAGCAGCGTCATAAAGGTTAGTTTTGCGCTTGCTGGTAGCCGCTATCGGCCAGAAAATGCCGCAGTGGGTTGATCAAGGTATTGAAGAATACCGCAAACGCTTTCCCCGTCATCTAGATTTTAAAATCAAAGCTTTGCCTATGCCGTCTCGGCAAACAGGGCAGCCGCTGGAACGCTTGCTAGAAAAAGAAACTGTAGCTTTACTCAAAGCCAGTGATGGCTGTTTTCGAATTGCATTGGACGAGCGCGGCAAACAATGGAGCACTCGGGAACTAGCAACACGCTTGGAGAGCTGGCAGATGCAAGGTCAAGATATAGCTTTTTTGGTTGGCGGCCCTGATGGCATGAGCACAGAGTGCCTGCAACAATGCCAATTTAAATGGTCTCTGGGTTTGCTGACCTTGCCACATCCATTGGTGCGGGTGGTACTGGCTGAACAGCTATATCGAGCCTGGACCATTACCACCAATCACCCGTATCACCGAGATTAATATGGAAGCTCAATTATTACTGGCATCAGGATCTCCGCGCAGATTACAACTATTGCGCCAACTCGGCTTAGAACCAGAAGTGCTCGCCGCTGATATAGACGAAAGCCAAGCAGTTAATGAAGGCTGGCAGGCTTATGTGGTACGTATGGCTATTGAGAAAGCCAAAGCTGGCTCTAAACAGAGCGGTGCTCTGGTAACTCTCGGGGCTGATACCTGCGTAATTGTTGATGAGCAAGTGCTGGGCAAACCTAAGTCAGAAGATGATGCGATGAGAATGCTGCTTACTTTGTCTGGCAGACAGCATCAAGTGGCAACTGCCGTTGCAGTAGTTACAGCCTCTGGTGAGAGTTCTGAAGCCTTAAATATTAGCAATGTAAGCTTTGCCCAAATTCCAGAGAAATTTATTCGTGCTTACATCGCCTCGGGCGAACCTATGGATAAAGCTGGCGCATATGCAGTGCAGGGAAAAATAGCGGCATATATAGAGCGCTTGGATGGAAGCTACAGCGGCGTTATGGGCTTGCCCTTATTTGAGACTGCGCAACTACTTGGGCAAGCAGATATTTGTGAATACTAAACAAGCTCTTAACTACTCTTTTGCTATGCTGAGACTGTATAGTATTAGCATTCCCGTACCCATAAAGCTGAGATTGCACTAATGAGTGAAGAAATTCTGATCAATGTTACTCCCAGCGAAACCAGGGTAGCAGTGGTTGAAAATGGTTTATTGCAGGAAGTCTATCTGGAACGAAAATCGCAAGATAGCTATCTTGGCAATATATACAAAGGTAAAGTCTCCAGGGTGCTGCCAGGGATGCAGGCTGCATTTGTGGAAATTGGCCTTGCCCGAACTGCCTTCCTGCATGCATCAGATATCATTCGTCAGAATCCTGAATTAGAAGGCGGCGATGTTGAAAGCCAATCTGAGCCATTAATATCGGAGCTTGTGCGTGAAGGAGAGCTGGTAACAGTACAGGTAATAAAAGACCCGCTTGGCTCTAAAGGCGCCAGACTAACAACAAATTTATCGATCCCATCGCGCTACCTTGTATTGCTACCTGGTGAGGGAACAATCGGGGTTTCAGTACGGATTGATGATGAAATTGAGTGTGATAGATTGCGCGGAATGCTTGAAGACCTGGCTAGTGGTGATCAGCATGGTTATATAGTTCGCACTAATGCCGAAGGTGTTGAGGCCCATGCTTTAGCCACCGACCGAGTGTTTCTTGGGAGAATTTGGCAAGATATAAAACAAAAAACAGACCAGGCAGATGCCGGTATGTGTGTCTATGAGGATTTATCCCTGGCTGCCAGATCAATGCGTGATTTAATGCATGGGGATGTTGAAAAAGTGCGTATTGATGATGCTCGGGTGTTAACTCAAGTGCGTCAGTTTACCCATCGTTTTATCCCCGACTGGTTGGACCGGGTGGAGTTATACGCTAATGAGCGGCCGATTTTTGATCTCTATGGAGTAGAAGATGAAATCCAGCGGGCACTGGTACGCACGGTACCATTAAAATCTGGTGGTTATCTGGTGATTGATCAAACCGAGGCTATGACCACAATAGATGTTAATACAGGAGCTTATACTGGACATCGTAATTTAGAAGAAACCATCTATAAAACCAATCTGGAAGCCTCTGATGCCTGCGCCCGACAACTACGCTTACGTAACTTGGGGGGGATTATTATTGTTGATTTTATAGATATGGTCTCTGAGCAACACCGGGTAATGGTATTGCGCACCTTAAAACGAGCACTAAGCAGGGATAATGCCAAGTTTTCAGTCTCTGACATTACCCAGTTAGGACTGGTCGAAATGACGCGTAAGCGCACCACCGAAAGTTTGGGTCATAGGCTCTGTGTGGTCTGCCCAACTTGTGAAGGTCGCGGAGTGATTAAATCGGCAGAGACTGTCAGCTTTGAGATCATCCGCGAAATCATGCGTTCTGGACGCCAGTTTGAAGCCAGTAAGATTATGGTTTTGGCATCTCCCGAAGTGGTTGATACGATTCTGGACGAACATTCAACAATAGTGGCAGACCTTGAAGAGATGTTAGGTAAAAGTATTCATTTCCAGCTGGAAGATCAGTACGGTCTGGAAATGTTCGATGTGGTTCTACTCTAGCTATTACAACACCATATTTAATGAAACCTATTTACCGACTATATCGCCGCAGCCTTACAATCTTATGGACTGCGGCAACTTTATTATTAGTGTTGTTTGCGGTAATCGCGGGTCTTGCTGAGTTACTGCTTCCTTATGTCGATCGCTATCAGAGTCAAATAGAAACCAGATTAAGTGAGTATGCTGGTCAGCCGGTACGCTTTGAATTTTTGGAAGGGCAATGGGATGTTACCGGCCCAGAATTTAAAATTTCTGGATTAACCATATTAGATAACGATACCAATACTGCTACGCCGGAACTGGTGATCGATGAGGCGCGGGTAAAATTCTCTCTGTTAAATTACCTGATTCCAGGGCGAGCATTTTATAAATTTGAGATAGTTGGAGCTGAATTACAGTTACACAGAGATTCATCCGGTGTACTCAAGCTTTCTGGCCTGAGTTCAGATGAGCCTATGAATCTTAGTGATATGCTCGCTTTATTTGTCTCGACTGAGCAATTGGATTTCACCGATGCTAGTCTGATAATTGAAGATGATATCAGTGGTTTTTCGGCTACTTTTAAGGCATCTCTAGCTCAGGTGGTTTATCAAGACGGAACAATTCTTGCTGGCTGGCACGCCCGCTTAGCCTCTGATAACAGTGCTTTTAGTCTGGATGCGCTTATTG
>CAZEFU010000051.1:8392-9195 GCA_964511515.1 uncultured Wenzhouxiangellaceae bacterium | reverse complement strand
GAGACGCTAGCCCGTTCGAGGCGGCTAGCGTGGGTGTGATTAATCCCTGGGAGCAGCCAGCTATTAAATAGAAGAGCTTCATTCAGAACTCAATTCTTCTATTTCCTAGTATAAGCTGAGGACATCGAGGTCGGATGAGCCGAATAATCCCTCTCCTAGAAACTCAACACTGCCACGGAAACACCAATAAAACCCCATGCGCAGCGAGTTCACCAGAACTTAAATCATAGTCTTTGACATGCGGGCAGGCTCGGGGCGTCGAATAGACGTAGCCGAAATCCCTGCTATACATTCTACATATCCCAAGGGTTGTACAACTCCGCTAAACTTTCCCGCATATCAGAAATATTCCTTGTCACTACCACACAATTATTCACCAGACCAGTAACTGCTATCAATCCATCAATCGCGGGTAGAGGTTTGCCTGCTAATTCTGACTTTCCTTGAATCTCACCCCATTTGGATGCAACCTGCATATCGATTGCAAGCACCCGCCCTTCAAATCTCTGCTTCAAATCTTCCTCAACCCATAGCCTGAGTTTATTTTTCCGATTTGGCTCGGCTGATTTCTCTATACCTTTCTCAATTTCCCCAAAGGTGAGTACGCTAAGAAAGAGGTCTCTTTCGTTTTGTTTTTTTAACCAGGCAACTACCTTCTTGTCGGGTTTTGGTTTAATAAGCTCAGATATGACACAAGTGTCAAGCAGATATTTCATAAGTTGCTGTCTCTTGGAACATCTTTATTTCTGGATATTTCAATATCTATCTCTGGCAGCTCTCTATCTTCCAATGGAGGGAACCTG
>CAZEFU010000051.1:0-8382 GCA_964511515.1 uncultured Wenzhouxiangellaceae bacterium | reverse complement strand
TCTCTGATAGTGGTGATTCTCTCAGAAACTGCACCAAACCGGTTTTAGGTGTAGTGACTTTTATGTATTCTTCGAACGACAGCACCACAACAGCTTTATCCCCATGCCTGGTTACAATTTGAGGTTCTTTATGGATGGCGTCTTCAACCAACTGGCTAAATCTGCTTTTTGCTTCCTGTAATTGCCATGTATTGTCTTTCATAATTTTATTCAAACATTCTGACTAGATTGACTAGACTTTAACCTTTGCTTTGAGATTTGTCAAATACCAGACTCACACAGCCATTAAAGCGCATGCTGAAACAACTAAACAATTCCGCATATTTCGTCGTGCAATATAATTCTTGTTTATCTGGAATGAAATAATTGGCATACACCTCAAGCACATCAACCGACCCCAAGAAAAACGAGTTATCATACAGTCACACATTATTTCATTAGCAGATACATCCCGGCACCGAGGTAAAAATGCACTTTGAATACAGTGACAAGGTAAAACAGCTCCAACAGCGTATACATGAATTTATGGATGCACATGTGTATCCAAATGAAACGGTTTTTCAACAGCAAGTAAGTGAAAACCGCTGGCAAACACCGGCTATTCTGGATGAGTTAAAAGGCAAGGCAAAAGCAGCAGGCTTGTGGAATTTATTTCTTCCGCCTGTTTATGCAGAGCATAGTCCGGGATTGACCAACCTCGAATATGCGCCTTTAGCTGAAATTATGGGAAGAGTGCATTGGGCGCCTGAGGTATTTAACTGTGCAGCACCCGATACCGGCAATATGGAAGTCTTGGCGCGTTATGGTAGTGATGCCCAGAAAAAAAGTTGGCTAGAACCATTGCTGGCGGGAGAAATTCGTTCTGCCTTTGCCATGACTGAGCCAAATGTTGCTTCTAGCGATGCCACCAATATAGAAACATCTATTGAACGAGATGGTGATGAGTACGTAGTAAATGGCCATAAGTTTTACATCAGCGGTGCCTGCCGTAAAAGCTGTGAAATCATGATCGTTATGGGAAAAACTGATGCATCTAATCCCAATCGACATATACAACAATCAATGCTGCTCGTGCCTATGCAAACACCTGGCGTTGAAATAATTCGCCCAATGCAGGTATTTGGTTATGACGATGCTCCAGAGGGTCATGCAGAAATCGTATTTACCGATGTTCGAGTACCGCTTGAAAACATTATTGGCGGTGAAGGCCGTGGTTTCGAAATTGCTCAAGGGCGATTGGGGCCCGGGCGCATTCATCATTGCATGCGTTCTGTAGGCGCTGCCCAACGGGCGTTGGAAATGATGTGCAGACGAGCAAATGAGCGAGTAATATTTGGTCGCCCAATGATTAAGAATCAATCTATCCGGGAAGACATAGCCCACTCTGCCTGCCAAATAGAGCAAGCACGACTGTTGACTCTTAAAGCTGCCGAAAAAATGGATACTGTAGGCAACAAAGAAGCACGCGACTTGATTGCCATGATTAAAATAATTGCCCCATCAATGGCTCTTGATGTTATTGACCGGGCAATGCAAATACATGGTGCTTGCGGTCTCAGCCAAGATACTTTCCTGGCACATATGTTTGCAGGACAGCGCAGCTTGCGTCTGGCTGACGGCCCTGATCAAGTTCATCTAATGCAGCTTGGGCGTTCACTTGGGGCTAAGTATGACCAAGAAACTTGAGCTGGAAAAGAAAAAGCTGGGGGAATATTTAAGCCAACAGATTGCGGGTTTTGAAGGCTTGCAGGAAATAAATAAATTCAGCGGTGGGCAATCTAACCCTACATACAAATTAAGCGCATCTTGCGGTGAATATGTCTTGCGCGCCCAACCGCCGGGAAAGTTACTCAAATCGGCACATGCTGTTGATCGTGAATTTCGCATTCAAACAGCCCTGCAAAATACTGCGGTACCAGTGGCAACAATGCTTCATCTTTGTGAGGATAGAAGCGTTATTGGCAGCATGTTCTATCTAATGGAATTCAAGCAAGGCGCAATCTACTGGGATGCCGCCCTGCCCGAAGTTTCCACAGCTAATCGCCGAGATTACTACCAATCAATGATTGCAAATTTGGCGCTGCTACATAAGGTCGACTATACGGCTGTTGGCCTTGGTGATTATGGTAAAGCCGGTAATTATTTTGCGCGCCAGTTAAATCGCTGGACGGGGCAATACCACGCCTCAGAAACACGTCATATAGAAGCAATGAAGCAACTTATTGCCTGGCTGGAAGATGAGCTACCCGAAGATGATGGTCGAATTAGCATTGTGCATGGTGATTACCGCTTAGATAATCTTATGTTTGATCCCAATGGCGCAGAAGTAATCGCTATTCTTGACTGGGAGCTATCAACACTTGGCCACCCATTCGCTGACCTTGCCTATCAGTGCATGTGCCTACGTATGCCAGCCGCAGCTGGGGGTATGTCAGGTTTGCTGGGCAAAGATCGCAAAGCCCTAAATATACCAACTGAGACAGAATATATAGCCGCATATTGTCAGGCGATGAATCTTAATGATAGCAGCATTGCCAACTGGTCATTTTATCTGGCTTTTAGTTATTTTCGCTTGGCAGCTATATGCCAGGGAGTGGCCAAGCGTGCCGAACTTGGAAATGCATCCAACCCGCAGGCAGTAAAAATTGGCTCGATGGTAGAACCGCTTGCCACAGCTGCACTCGAAATAATCAAAACCAGAGTTTAATATTCTGAATACGGTAAACTTCATCTAACAATATGCAGGAAACTGAAATGTCACTTCGCCATACTCATTTATTTATATTTACTTTTGCTTTGTTTCTAAGCGCCTGTGCCAGCCAGCCACAGCGAGCTGCCTTGCCAGATAACTATCGCGTGGAAGCTAGTGATCTTAAAGTCGCTCAGGAAATCGTCCGTGAGCTTGAGAAAAGCCTGAACAGCGAAGAAATACTGGTAGTTTTTGATATAGACAACACTTTATTGGCAATGAATACTGATATTGGCTCTGACCAGTGGTATGACTGGCAGAAGAACCTGCAAAAAGAAAACAAATGTGACCCTAGATTGGTAGAAAGCCGGTTGGCTAGTCAGGGCGCACTATTCTTCGCTGGATCTATGCGCCCAACCCAGGCAGATGCTGCAGCTGTGATTAGGCAACTACAACAGCAAGGCGTACGGGTAATGGCAGAAACTGCACGCGGCTGGGGTTTTTATCTCCCGACTATGCGTGAACTACGCCGCAACCAGATGGATTTTAGAGTCACAGCCCCCGGCCCACAGGCAGGTTATGGCGAATTCCAACCAGAGTCAGCAATACGGCCTTTATTGTATGCAGATGGGGTTTACATGCTCGCCGGCCAACATAAAGGTGACATGCTGATGGAGTTATTAAACAAGACCGGTGAAAAACTCCCGCAAGCCATAATCGTAATTGATGACAAAGCTTATAACTTAAGCGCTTATGAAGAAACAGCCAAGCGCCTTAACTTGAACCTGTATTCAATTTATTACACCGGCGTACGCGACTGGGTGGAAAACTTTGATGGCGATAAAGCCACAGCAGACTGGCAAAAACTACTGCCTGCACTAGAGCAAATAGAATCAGTGTTTGGCAGCAACAACTTCCAACTTCCAGAGAAAACCATAGACCCAGAATGCGCAGCGCAATAGCTCTATTTTTCCTGCTCAGTTATTCTTTTACAGCTCTAGCTGAGAGTACATCTGTTCGGGTAGCTACTTATAATATTGCCAGCGGACTGAGAAATACAGGTGAGTTGGAGCAGAAACTTACTCTTCAAAATAGCGCGCGATTTATGAAAATTGCAACTGTAATTCAACATACACGCCCAGATA
The DNA here is from genome assembly GCA_964511515.1 of uncultured Wenzhouxiangellaceae bacterium. Taxonomy (GTDB): domain Bacteria; phylum Pseudomonadota; class Gammaproteobacteria; order Xanthomonadales; family SZUA-36; genus SZUA-51. Next base: position 4,548 of record CAZEFU010000051.1, on the reverse strand, counting down.
TTCTCCTGCTGACAGAATTTGATTATCAAGCAGATAGTAATTTAGCAGAGCTGTTCCAGCAGAACTATTTATCCCAGTCACAATTTAAGCAAGAAGCCATAAGTTATCCGTATACCTTCAGTGCCCCAGTTAATACTGGCACTGCAAGCGGCCTGGATTTAAGTGGTGATGGCAAAACCGATGGCCCAGCAGACGCTTGGGGCTTTGGGTTTTTCCCGGGTCAATATGGAATGCAAGTTTTATCACGCTACCCAATTGATACAGCGGCAATTCGTAGCTTTCAGAAACTGCTTTGGGCGAGCATGCCAGATGCGCAACAACCCATAAACCCAGAAACTAAAAAGCCTTGGTATCCTGCAGATATCTGGAGTCAATTACGCCTATCCTCAAAATCTCATTGGGATATACCGATTCAGATTAACGGCAGCACCTTGCACCTATTAGCTAGCCACCCTACTCCACCAGTTTTTGATGGGCCAGAAGATCGCAACGGACGGCGCAACCATGATGAGATTCGTTTATTTGCAGATTACATTGAGCCACAGCGTTCAAACTGGATTGTAGATGACCTTGGTGCGTGTGGTGGCTTGAACAAGCACAGCTTGTTTGTAATCGCCGGAGACTTAAACGCAGACCCGCATGATGGCGACAGTAGTAAATCAGCTATTGCCCAATTGCTCAATCACGACAAAATCAATAGTCAGTGTGTTCCTGCAAGCAAGGGGGCGGCAGTTGATAGCCAGAAGCAAGCTGGCGCTAACCTCCAGCATAAGGGAGACCCAGCCACCGATACCGGCAAGTTCAACCCTAAAAATGTTGGTAATTTGCGCTTAGATTATATATTGCCCTCAGCCAATATTGAAGAAACTGCATGTGGAGTTTTTTGGCCAGAGCCGAATGCAACCGGCGCAGACTGGATCGATGCTTCAGATCACCATTTAGTATGGGTAGATATAAATATTGAAAAACCTGAAACTTAGTCTTTAATTCCAAACTCACGATTACGTAGCTGATGAATTTGATCCCGGGTACTAGCAGCATCCTCAAACTCCAAATTCTCGGCGTGTTTATACATTTGATCTTCCAGATTCGCTACGGCTTTAACCACTTGTACAGGATCAGATAAGTCATAATCTAAATGTTGCTCGGCAATTTTACGCTGCTCTTTACTCAAGTCTTGCTCGTGCGCTTCGCGCATTATATCTTCAACTTTTTTAACAATACTCTTTGGAGTTATACCGTGCTCAAGGTTGTGTTCCTGTTGCTTAGCGCGCCTGCGGTCTGTTTCATCAATGGCTCTTTGCATAGACCCAGTAATTCTATCGGCATATAAAATTGCCTTGCCCTTTACATTCCTTGCCACTCTGCCAATTGTTTGAATCAAGGCAGACTCAGAACGCAAGAAACCTTCTTTATCGGCATCCAATATTGCTACCAATGAGACTTCAGGCATATCTAAGCCTTCGCGCAGCAAATTGATTCCAACCAACACATCAAATACACCCCGGCGTAAATCACGGATTATTTCAACTCGCTCCACCGTATCAATATCGGAATGCAAATAACGCACTCGCACACCATGCTCAGCCAGATACTCGGTTAGGTTTTCAGACATACGCTTGGTTAAAGTAGTGATCAATACTCGTTCTTTATTTGCTGCGCGTTTATTAATCTCAGACAACACATCATCAACCTGAGTCCCTACTGGTCGAATTTCTATTTCAGGGTCAATCAAGCCAGTGGGGCGAACCACCTGCTCTACTACATGCTCACCTGAAAGCTCAAGCTCATACGGCCGTGGTGTGGCTGATACAAAAATTGTCTGTGGTGAGCGTGCTTCCCACTCGGAAAACATCAAGGGGCGGTTATCAAGTGCTGATGGTAGTCTGAAACCATACATCACCAGATTTTCTTTGCGTGAACGATCGCCTTTATACATTGCTCCAATCTGCGGTACAGCAACATGGCTTTCATCCACCACTAACAAAGAGTTATCAGGCAAATAGTCAAACAAAGTTGGCGGAGATTCACCTGGAGCACGCCCGGTTAAGTGGCGGGAATAGTTTTCGATACCATTGCAATAACCAAGCTCCAGCATCATCTCCAAATCATAACGAGTGCGTTGCTCAAGCCTTTGCGCTTCAACCAGTTTCTCTTGCTCGCGTAAATTATCAAGCCGCACTTCTAGCTCTGCAGCCACTGTTTCAACTGCATCCAGTACCACTTGTCTGGGCGTTACATAATGCGATTTAGGGTAGATTGTCATCGAGTTTAAACGCTCAATAATCTCACCTGTTAGCGGGTCGAAAACTGAGATCTTCTCAATTACACTATCGAACAACTCCAGCCGAATAGCACGGGTCTCTTCATCACCCGGGAATATATCAATCACCTCGCCCCGAACCCGATAAGTACCACGCCGAAGCTCTAAATCATTGCGTGCATATTGCATTTCAGACAATATTCGCAAGGCTTTGCGCTGTTCTAGCGGCTCGCCAACCTCCATGCGCAAAACCATACTCAAATATTGAGTAGGATCACCCAGTCCATAAATTGCCGATACCGTGGCAACAATAATTACATCTTTGCGCTCTAATAATGAGCGCGTTGCCGAGAGCCGCATTTGCTCGATATGCTCATTAATTGAGGCATCTTTTTCGATATACACATCACTCGATGGAACATAGGCTTCTGGTTGGTAATAATCATAATAGGAGACAAAATATTCCACTGCGTTTTTGGGGAAATAATTTTTAAACTCCCCATACAACTGGGCTGCCAAAGTTTTATTCGGCGCCATCACCAGAGTTGGTTTTTGCAGTTTTTCTATAACATTGGCAATAGTGTAAGTTTTACCAGAACCAGTAACGCCCAATAGAGTTTGCTGCTGCAAGCCGGCTTCTAAACCAGCAGATAGCAAGCGAATTGCCTCGGGTTGGTCACCAGCTGGCTGGTATTGGGAGACTAATTCAAATGGGCGAATCATTTTTGACATAAATAAATTGTTACTAATGTGAGGCAGCTTGGTTTGGCAAGCAAATTGGTGCTTACCTTTATCTACAAAGCTGATATTATAAACCAGAACAAAGAGGGCAAACGCCCAGTTATAAACAAAAAAAGACTAGTTAATTAAATGAGCATTCCAACATCTAATCGCGTTGCCCAGGTAAAACCTTCGGCAACTCTTGCAGTCTCTGCTAAAGCGGCTGAACTGCGTGCCCAGGGAAAAGATATTATCTCTCTTGCCACTGGCGAGCCAGATTTCGACACCCCTGAGCATATTAAGCAAGCGGCAATCGAGGCTATGGCTCGCGGCGATACTAAATACACTGCCGTTGGCGGTACTGCAGAACTGCGACAAGCTGTGGCAGATAAATTCCTGCGGGAAAACCAACTTGAATATTCAATTGCTGAGATTCTAATCTCTGCCGGTGCCAAGCAAGCCCTATATAACCTGATGCAGGCCTTGGTTAATCCGGGCGATGAAGTGATAATCCCTGCCCCATACTGGGTTTCATACCCAGATATGGTTAAGCTGGCTGATGGTTTTCCAGTAATCATCAATACCACTACTGAGCAGAATTTCAAAATTGCACCGCAGCAACTTGAAGGTGCTATTTCCGATAAATCGCGTTTATTGATAATCAATTCACCCAGCAACCCAACCGGCAAGGCTTACAGTCGCGATGAGCTTCACGCGCTTGGTGAAGTAATTCGGCAGCATCCGCGCTTGGCTGTTGTCACTGATGATATTTACGAGCATATCTATTGGGGTGAGAGTGAATATTTAACCCTGTTGAATGTTTGTCCAGATCTGCAAGACCGGGTAATTACCCTAAATGGTGTTTCCAAAGCATACTCTATGACAGGCTGGCGCATTGGCTATGCAGCCGGGCCGGAAAATCTTATAAAAGAGATGCGTAAAGTTCAAAGTCAGAGCACTTCTAATCCCTGCTCTATCTCACAAGCTGCCGCAGTTGCTGCCCTGAACGGGCCACAAGATTGCATTGGCGAGATGCGGGAAGCTTTCAGGCAACGACATGACTGGATTATTCCGGCTTTAAATCAAATTCCAGGAGTAAGTTGTGAGAGCGCAGACGGTGCTTTTTATGCCTTACCATCTTTCAAAGAAGTGATTGAGACAATGCCAGAGATTCGTGATGATGTCGCTCTTGCCGAATGGTTACTGGAAAACGCTGGTGTAGCTACCGTACCTGGAACAGCTTTTGGTGCAACTGGTTATCTGCGGCTTTCCTTTGCAACCAGCATGGAAAACCTGCAGGCTGCCATTACCAGAATCAACAAAGCATTGACTTAATAGAAGCGAGCCAGTACCACCGGGCGATCAGTTCCTTTTCCATCACGGAGTACAATTTCCCTGCCAGGAATAGCTCTGGTGCGAGATTGTAGAATTTTCCTCAATTCAGCTTTCAACTCAACTCCTGTGCCGAGAAAACCATCTACGGCTATCACCGACATGCCCTGTCGCCAGCCTGCCATATAAGCCGGGCTACCAGCTGCAACAAAGACGACCTGGAGTCTATCCTT
>CAZEFU010000050.1:0-9437 GCA_964511515.1 uncultured Wenzhouxiangellaceae bacterium | reverse complement strand
TGTCACTGCTGTCCCGTTAACTCTCTTCACGAAGCACGCTACTATAGACATGCCAACTCATTTAAAAGATTCGCCGGACTCTGGACATGAATTCCGGGTGCTCTCCTGAGACACGCCGTAAACCCATCCATGGGGGCTCTTCACCCGCATCCATGCGGGTGGAGGTCTCAGGAGAGCACCCGAAATTCATTCGTGCAACAGTTAACGGGACAGCAGTGATTACTTGTATTTAATTGTTTTAGTCCACAAGGCATAGTTTATGGCTTTATAGTTAGTTAGTGCTTATGTTAAGGTTTCAGCATATATTTAAACCATGACATCAAGATACCATATGAATAAGAAGTTAATTCCCACAAAAGCGGAAATTCAAAACGTTAACTACCAAACAGTCATAATTTGCTGACTAACGGGTATATACAATAGAAAACAGAAACTACAGAGGCAATTATATGCAAGCTGAAAATGTGAACAAAACAGCATTAATAACTGGTGCATCAGCAGGTCTAGGAGCTGAGTATGCTCGGCAGTTGGCAGCACAAGGAAATAATCTAGTTCTTACGGCACGGAGAACCGAACGCCTGCAAACCTTGGCAGAAGAGTTATCTAGTCAATTTGCTATAAAGGCACAAGTCTACCCTGCTGATCTAGCCGATCCTAACAGCCCAAAAACACTTTGCGATCAACTAGCAGCGGATAATATTCATATTGATATCCTTATTAACAATGCTGGTTATGGTGTCACCGGCAACCTTAATATTCCAGACTGGCAAACCCATCAAGACTTTCTTAGAGTAATGGTCGATGCGGTAGTAGAAATGTGCTATCGGCTGTTGCCCGGTATGCAACAACGTGGCTTTGGTAAAATAGTGAATGTGGCTTCAATGGCGGCAATTTTACCTGGTGCTCCAGGCCATACGCTGTATGCAGCAAGCAAAGCATTTCTGGTACGCTTTTCAGAATCCCTAGCAATGGAAAACATAAACACAGGAGTAAAAGTTCAAGCACTCTGCCCCGGCTTTACTTATACCGAATTTCACGATGTCAGTGGTACCCGCGCGCAAGTGTCACAAATGCCAGAGAGGATGTGGCTAAAAGTGGATGAAGTAATAGCTTATTCACTGCAAGAGTTGGATCGTGAAACAAGCCTGCCAGTAGTTATCCCCGGTCGCCAATATCGCAATATAGAAAGATATATGCGCTGGATACCGCGCAGCATGGCTTATAAGAACATGCTTAAACGGGCCAAGGTTTTTCGCAAGATTGATTAGATGGTGGCAAAGCATGGATCCCGGATAAGCCTATTCGGCTTTTCGGGAAGAGGTGTGGTGAGGTTTCAGGATGAGGTGTTATAGTGCTTTCCGTGATGATGGTTCAGTATAACTTGCCGTAGTGACACGACTTTCTAACTCTCCCTTCTAGTCAATCCCTCACCCGCTGACGCTGTATGATAGCCCCATCTTCAAAATGAAATACCCGCGCTTCAGCGCCTTTGGGGTAATAAGTCCAGATTAACCTATAAATCACTACAGGTGCGCCCGGATGGTGGAGATGCCACGGCTGGGCAACATAGCCATATTGTGGATAAACCGTAATTGGATACACGCTTTCCTGGTCTGGTGGACCACAGCGCCGGTATAAATCTACAAGAGTATTGCCAGCACGGTCCAGATCACTGCCCCTGCAGTTATTTTTCTCGGGGGCACGGTTAAAACCATAGTCAAGAGTTTGCTCGCCAACTAGCGCACCATTTCGCACTAACATTCTTCGAACCAGCTTGCGCGGACCAAAATTAATATACCAAGCTTCAAGGCCGTCACTGAGCTGTATACCAGAGAATGAATTGTCAACTAGGGCTGGTGCACTCCAACGTTCAATCCAGAATGGTTCTGGGCAATTACGCTGCAACCTGGAAACTGGGTCACCTGTTTTGACTAATTTGTTCCCACAACGCACCGCCTGTGCCGAAAGAGGCAGTATTAGCAAGGCAAGCAACAGCACAAAAGCGAAAGATATTTGCTGCCTTTTATAGTCAGTATGTAGCTGAGAAATCATATTTAAAACACCCATAATTAGCAGTCAATACTACTGTATTTAGCTATACACGGAATGAACAATAAAAAATATTTACCCTCCAAGTGAGAGATTTTAGCGCTAAAGTACAGTATATATATAATACAAGGGTAAGTTCTGATCAGGAAGAGAAGAACCACATAGGGTCAAGTTACAATGTCGAGCAAGAGAACCGCAAGCTCTTCTGTACTCCTAACGATGCAAAAGTTCATAGCCGAACTGCAGCGTCGTAAAGTTGTGCGGGTGGCCTTGGTATATGCTGCTTTTGCCTGGTTACTGGTTCAATTCTCTGACATAATTTCAGCCGCATTCGCTGCCCCTGACTGGGTAATGCGGGTTTTGGTGTTATTTTTAATCCTCGCCTTGCCAGCTACCTTGATACTTGCCTGGTTGTTTGAAATTACCCCTACAGGCATACGCCTGACTGCAGATACGGACGACGACCCTGAGTTACTGGCAACTGTTATGTTGCTTGGAAATGGTACAAAAACTGATCACGTCAGTGCCGAAGACTTATGTGACCATTTAAGCCATCAATTAACTGCCATAATAAGTCGCTATGGCGGCAAGATAAGCGGCTTGCATAATGGCTACTGTATGGTTGAGTTTGTGGATAGTAGCCCAGCAGTTAGCTGTGGCCTCAAAATTTTGGCACTATTAAAAAACAGCATGCGCCCCGCTTCTCTCTCAATCGCTAGCGGTAGCTTTTCGCACTCAACCAATACACTCTCAGGCCAAGCTGTAAACATTGCAGAATCGATCAACTACCCGGAGCAAAACAATCAGCATCTAATTCTTTCAATGACCGTATATGAGCGTGAGCTTACAGTTCAATCTAACCCTTTAGTTGATTATTGTATAAACATGACTTTCTGTTTAAATGAGCATGACTTGCAGGCTGTTCAGGTTGAACCAGCAGCACTGAACGACCCAGCGGTGCAATGGCGACTACGTGATGATTCAGAAGATACAAATGAAGCGACAAGCCGATTTGGCAAACACAAAAGCCTATTAGGTTTCGGCTTGATTCTGCTGGTGGGTTTTTCCTGGTTGTATTTAGAAGATGATGAAACAGGCGCTGGCGCTGGCCCAAGCCCAAGCCTGGCTATTATGCCATTCAGGAATCTGGACCAAAGCACAGAAAGCATGGCTTTAGCTTTAGGTTTGAATGAAGAATTACACGATCGCGTTCGTCAACTTAGTGGGATACAACTCAGTTCAAGCCGTTCATCCAGAGCGCTTGCCGCGCAGGGGCTTGCCGTACCTGCTTTAGGTAAGCAACTAGATGTTAACTATTTGCTTGAAGGTAGTGCCCGCAAAATAGGAGAGGAATACAGAATATCCATTCAGCTGGTGGAAACCGTTGATGGCAGTACTATCTGGTCGCATATTTACCAAAGCACCCAGGGCGACATGTACTCAGTGCAAGAAGATATCTCCAGTCAACTAGCCCGCATATTTGCGATTAAATACGAGCAAAGGTGGCAAGACATTGAGTTAGACAAGAAAGACTATGGTCTCTATCTTGAGGCAATTGGTTACTTTGGCTTTCCCAATAATATTTCGCAAATGGATGCTTCTCAAGCAATCCTCGAAGAACTCCTAACCCGTCACGCAGGCTACAGTCCAGTCGAGGCTGCCCTGTGTAAGTTACACTTGGTTCGCTTCGACAACAATAAAGCAATTAAGAGTCTTAACCAGGCCATTTCATATTGTGAAATGGCTGAACAGACCACGAACGACAACCTCTCTGTACTCAATGCTCTGGCTCAAATAAGTGTGGCAAAATCCGAGTTCGAAAAAGCCAGTAACTACATTAAACGAGGCTTGACGATTGATGCCGACAATCTTGAGCTGCTGATGACATCAGCCATTATCAGCACACAAACCGGACAAGCCGATAAAGCTGAGGAAATTCTATTAAAAGCCATTGCCAATGAGCCATGGCTCTGGCGGTTACATGACATGCTGGGGGTCGTGTATATGAATACCGGCAGGTTAACACAGAGTATTTCTTCTCTTAATAAAGCTACTGAGTTAATGCCAACTGATGCCGGTGTATTTAATAAACTGGGCGCTGTGTATTTTTCTATGGGAAGTTTCTCAGAAGCTGCAACGGCATTTGAGAGGTCTTCAGAACTACAGACAAATAATGCAGCCTATACAAACATAGGTACTTTGTATTACTTTGCAGGGGAGTTCGAAAAATCGCGGGAATACAACCTCAAAGCTACAGAATTATCTCCAAAAAACTATTTGCTTTGGAGAAACCTGGGAGATAGCGAAATGTCTATTCCAGGAGAGAAGGCTACAGCCATGTCCCACTATCATTTAGCGGCTGAACTTGCTAAAGAAGTTTTACAAGTTACCCCCGACAACTCAGAAGCACTGTCATCATTGGCCTGGATTATGGCACAAACAGGAGAACACAAATCTGCTGAAGCCTACATATTAAAAGCACTAAAAATAAGCCCTGACAACGCAAATACTCTCTACGATGCCAGTGGCACATATGCCCGCATTGGCAATAATTCTAGAGCAAGCGAACTAATTCAAGCAGCGATTAATGCGGGCATACCCAGCACTGTAATCGCAGCTACCCCGGGCCTACGTGCCCTGTATGAAGCGAGCGTACAATCCGCTAAAAAAAATGGAGAAGAAAATGAACAAGTTTAAACTGACTTTGATAATCCTGATATCTCTGCTGCTATCAGCGTGTTGGCACACCCCAAAACCAGATTATGATAGTATCGGTACAGACTGCGTGGATCAGGTCAATATTAATATCCAGCTTAATACCGAAGTAAAACCCACTATCCCGATGTTAGCAAACAGCAAACAAAGTTCAGTTTGTGTACGCTCTGAGGGTGAAGTTGTATGGACCAGAATCGGAGAAAATGCCGACCAGGGTTTTACTATAAAATTTAAGAGTCAACATAACAGGGTTTCTTCAGAACATAAAAGAGCATCGTTTAAAGTTCCAAATAGCAACACTGTTAACGGTCGTGCCTACGGCATTATCATGCCCGATGCAGATGTTGAGCTTGATCCGATAATTATAATTATTCCCACAAGATTTATTAGGTAACGCCATAATTTATTTCCGGCAGCCTGGGCTGCCGTGAATAATTTAGAACGGGCCGCAAACCAAGGCTCGTTTAACTCCTGGTGTCAGCTGAGCTAAACCATCAATCAGCTTTTCCTTACCAATCAAAACATCGGTAATTTGCCCAGAGTAGCGAATAGCGGTTTCACGCATCATCCCCATCATTGGCCAGCCCCAAAGGGATGAAATACTTACCTGATTCTGCTTAAATACTGGTTCGGTTAGAAAACTACAACTCATTACCGCTTCTACCGGACTACGGTTGCTTGGACTGCCACCAACCAGATCAATAACCACAGATTTGCTGGGGATAAGCTCAAGTAAATGCTGATTACTGATAAGGAAATTCACTCCGCGTAAATGTGCTGCTTGCTCGGCCCCATTAACCACCAAATCAACGTTTTTTAACCAGCGATCTATTCTACCTTTACTAGTATGGGTTCGACCCAGAACATGAATTTTCTTCATCCCCTGAGAATGCAATTCATCAATCGCTCCCTGTGCAACATTGCCATAACCTAAGACTACAGCCTTGACATCTGCAAGAAGCTTATCCGGCTTGTTTTCACGCAATAATTGCACGCCATAACGAGCTCCTGCCATTCCAGTTTCATGCAAACATTGGATTTTACGCATACCAAATTCTACCGGCGGGTGACTTTGCCTATAAGCTTTTGCTACCTGTTGACCTTTGGTTTTTTCAAACTGATACAAATCAAACAAATGCGAGCCATCGGCCTGCAACTGCGCTAATACGTTTTGCGGATCATTAAAACTACTGGAATCATAAAAATACAGAGTATCAGCGCCGCGAGCTTCCAGTTCTGACAAATTCAAACTGGGTTGTAAAATTTTCACTGAACGAGGATCACGATTGCCACAGCGGCGAATTGCCCCGCGCAGGCGTTCACTCCATTGAATAATTCGCACCCTTAAACCACCGATACTATTATTATTAAAAAACGGCTGCAATGCCGTTGCCATTGCCACTCTGCTGATGATATCCTGGTCGCTTTGTTGCTTTGGGGACTCGCAAATTTCCTCCATAGCAATCACATTTATCTGCCTTTCCTGCAATAATTCTGCACGCTCAGGATAAGAATGGAAGTGTGCCATGCAGAAAAGTGTAGTACCCGGCTTCATTTGCAAAATTGAAGCCATTGAAGGGCCCTTAAACTTAATTATCAGGTCTTTGTTGCGATAAATCTGATCTGCTGTTTGAATACTGGCGCCACTATTAATATATTCCAGATCACTAAAGCCAACACCATCGCCTGCACCAGCCTCTACCTGCATTGTAATGCCCGCCTCAACTAATTTGGCAACATCATCCGGAATCAACGCCACACGCTTTTCCAGTGCACCGGGGTTTTCAGGAGATTCGACTTCTTTTACCAAGGCGATAGAGGAGAAGCCCGCCCAGCTAACAGCTTCTAATTCAGTCATAGATTCTTGCTTCGATTATATTCTTCATCTATTTTCTCAACTTTAGTTTTTGATAAACACGCAATAATACTACTAGCTTCATCATTAATTCAGCAAATATGCCTAGCATTGACGCTCAAAATTTAACTCGTTAAATTGAGTTTGTAAACAATCTACCTAGGGCACTTGTCTAATTGATAGGTATAGCCGTAAGATTAACATATCAAAACCTGAATGGTTAATCCCTGAGCAAGAGTCTATCTATGAGTATTAACAGCATCCTCAAGCAACGCGCCTCAACCCGTGCTTTTATTGACAAGCCACTTAGCACTGGGCAACTGCAGGAAATATTTACCAGTGCCCAGCTCTCAGTGTCAAATTGTAATGTTCAGCCCTGGCAGGTAATGGTAGTAAGCGGTGATACTCGTATACAGTTAAAGCAGGCATTTATGCGCGCAATTATGTCAGGTAACAACCCGAACCCTGATTTCGACTGGACTCCTAAATACCAAAACGAACATCGGCAACGCCAGTTTGGAGCTGCTAATGCACTCTATGGATCAGTTGGGATTGCTAGAGAAGACAAACAGGCGAGAATGCAGTCGATGGCAAGAAACTGGGGGTTCTTTGATGCGCCTCATGTGGCCTTTTTCTGTATGGAAAAGTATCTTGGCATTATGGGAGCAGTTGATCTTGGTGTTTATGCGCAAACTCTCTCGTTGATAATGCAGGAACAAGGTATTGCCAGTTGTATGCAAGGAGCATTGGGGCAGTTTCCGGATCCGGCGCGTGAAATTTTGGAATTACCGGATGAGTTGGGAATTTTATTTGGCATGTCATTTGGTTATGCAGATCCTGATGCACCAGTAAATAAAACTCGTACCAAGCGTGCCGACTTGGCTGCTGCGGTTAAATTTTATAACTGAGTTTGAAGCAATGGTGGGTTACGCCGGCTGCATCGGCTAACAGCACCCTGCTTTTGTTTATTTGAGCAGGCCAATTTCCTGGGCGGTTATTTCACCGATGATGGTTTGGCCGATATTATCGGGGTTTTTCCAACGGGTTTTACTGATAGCTACTCGTGCTGCCATGATTTCGGCATTGCGTTGGGGATAGCGGGGCTTGCGATTGGGGTCGGCTAGACCATCTGGATCATCTGGCTGACCCGTGGTCAGATTGTATTTATCACTGGCTCCCAATGTATGCAATATCTCGTGGGTAATAATTACATTATTCATGGCATTCTTGCTACGGCTAGCGCGAACATTAACTATACCGATTTGCCCTTTTGCAAGGGCGGTTGACCGCTCCAGTAACTTATGTCCGCTTGCTGCATGGTAATTGATGAATATCTGCACATCACCAGGAGTGCCGTCACTGTTGGAACTGGCACGCCAGGCCCAGTATCTTAATTTCAAACTCCAGATGGCAATTGCGAATCTGCCAGCTCCATCTGCCACCATTGGTGGAGTGGATTTCAAGCGGGAATGTACGGTGATTACCACTGGCCTTTCTACATCTTTTCCATAGCGTTTAAGCTCACGACTAAAGTAAGTTTCAATTGCCTTGTAGGTACGAGGTTTTAACTGCTGTAGATAGCGCCCAGATTCTGAGTTAGTATTTCCTAGAGCCAAAATAGGATAAATACTTACATATAGTGTTCTATCCCAATCAGTTGCTCGTGATTTAGATAACATTGTATTGCTGGCAACTACAAACAAGATGGCTAGCAGGATGACTACTCGAATGAATTTGAACATTTTTAAATATGCTTGCTCTTTTATATGTTTAATATTGTAGCAGGTGGTTTTGCTTGAGTTATGGCGCGTTACGCTCCGGCTATCATCATTTCGCTTATTAAGATAGATGGGGAGTGGATACGACCACGGGTATCTGCATCTTCGCCGATACCGATAATTTGCATAAACATATCGGCCAGGTTGCCAGCGATAGTTACTTCATCAACTGCATGTTCGATTTTACCGTTTTTAATTAAAAAGCCACTGGCACCGCGAGAATAATCGCCAGTTACAATATTCACACCCTGCCCCATAACTTCGGTTACCAGTAATCCATCACCCATATCTGCCATAAGTTGCTTACTGCTAATAGCTGAGGCTTCGAGTTTAAGGTTATGTATTCCACCAGCGTGACCATTGGTGATTAAACCAAGTTTGCGCGCAGAATATGAGCTCAACAAGTACTCTTCTAGCTGTCCCATGCGTACAACCTCAGTTGCTGCTGTGCCTACTCCCTCGGCATCAAAACTGGCACTACTAGCCCCGCGTTTTAACAACGGGTACTCACCTAATGTTACTGTTTGTGGGAATGCCTGAGAATGTAAACGGTCTTTCATATAGCTGGCGTTGCGATACAAATTTCCACCAGAGATAGCAGCAATAAAATGCCCGAACAGCCCGGCAGCTACTTGAGGGCTGAACATCACTTGCATTTTTGCGGTTTTGAGACTTCTGGCCCCAAGCCGGGCAAGACTGCGGCGCGCTGCTAGCTCACCTGTTAGCTGAAGTGGATCTAAATCTGTCAGTGCATGTTTGTTGTCATACCAATAGTCTCTTTGCATACCCTTATCATCAGCTGCAATAAAAGCACAAGACTGGCTGTAATTAGTAGCCCAGCGCCGACCTATAAAACCATCGGAGTTTGCTAACAAGGAAACTGCTTGGCTGGCGCTAAAACTGCCACCTTCTGAGTTTACAATACGTTTATCTAACTCCAAACCTGCAGCCTCTACAGCTCTAGCATTATCAATTACTGTATCAACAGCTAGTTCCTGCGGATGCCATAAATCAAGATCGGGGAAGCTGCTGGCTAGATG
>CAZEFU010000049.1:0-9595 GCA_964511515.1 uncultured Wenzhouxiangellaceae bacterium | reverse complement strand
CTGAACCTGACCACTTGCATCCGCATTTGAGTCTGTGGCCGGCGTTCCCGCCCCTGTTGGCGAGATGCTGTGACCAGCTGGGGGGATAAACTCAACACAATAATTACCACTGGCCAATGGGCTAAATTGATAATAGCCATCATTGCCATTAGTTGCCGTGGTGGTGGTCTGGGAGACAGGCCCTGAGCAATCTGCCGTTGGGTATAAATTAACACTTATTCCATTTACACCTGGCTCGCCCGCATCCTGCACTCCATCTTGATTACTGTCATACCAGACATAATCACCAAGTCCCAGTTGCTCATCAAAACCAATGTTGTTATCTGCGCTATCCGGGTTGGGGGCATCTATATCCGGGAACAACAGCCCTGGAGTTATTGGATTATCGCACACACCAAGATCAGTATCTGTTGCATCAACCTCAACTATATAACAGCCGGGAGGATTATTACCAGCGGCTGGACCACCTGTAATCAGGTTGGTGAATGAATACAAGCCTGCAACCGTGTCCTGGCTGGTGGCCGTACTTGCCTCAGCTCCATCAAGTGCATCATTACAGTTTGTGTCTGTGTACAAGGTCACTGCTATATTGCTCTGCAATATATCAGCATCACCGGCATCATAGGCAGTATTGGGGTTGGTGGCGCTTTCACACCAAACCAGTCCACTCACTGTTCCTGGGACAAATACACCCATATCTATGCCTTGGTCGCTATTTTGCAAGTCTATATTCTGAACCTGACCACTTGCATCCGCATTTGAGTCTGTGGCCGGCGTTCCCGCCCCTATTGGGGAAATAGCATAGCCAGCCGGGATATTGGTGAACTCCACACAATATGTGCCGGTATCCAAATTATCAAATTGATAAAAACCGTCCGTAACATTTGTTGCCGTAACAGTTGTAGCAATTGAGGGGGCTGTGCAGGTACCATTATCATATAGCGTAACGGTAATGCCATTAACGCCTGGCTCACTTGCACCTTGAACACCGTCCTGGTTTGCGTCATACCATACATAATTACCCAAGCTTAAGTTATCGTCAAAACCAAAGTTATTATTGCTGCTATCTGGATTAGCAATATCTAAATCAGGGCCTAATGTAGCAGCTGTGATTATCCCATCACAGGCATTGAGATCTGCGTCTGCCTGATCAACCTCAGTTATATAACATACCGGCATACCAACTGGGCCCACTGGCAAGTTGCTAAACAGATAAGCCCCTGTGGCATTTGTGTCTTGTGCTATCGCCGTACCTGCTTCTGCACCATTGACCGTATCTGAGCAGTCAGTATCTGCATACAAGGTAATTTGGATGTTTGGCAATAAGCTATCGCCGTCTGCCAGGTCATAAACAGTATTGGCATTGCTTGAGCTTTCGCACCAGCTTAAACCAGCAATTGAGCCATCCAGCGAGATACCCATATCTTCATCTGGGTCATCTGCAGCTAAAACAATATTCTGGATCTGACCACTTGCATCTGCATTTGAGTCAGTGGCCGGCGTTCCCGCCCCTGTTGGGGAAATAGCATAGCCAGCCGGGATATTGGTGAACTCCACACAATAATCACCTACTGGCAGCCCCGTGAACTCATAAAACCCATCCGCAGCTGGTATACCACCATTGGCAGTAACAACTGGTGTGCCCACTTCATTACCTGCAGTACAGCTGGCATCATTAAAGAGCGTAGCTATTACACCATTGACCCCAGCTTCACTTGCATCCTGGACACCATCTTGATTTGTATCAAACCAAACATAATTGCCTAAATTATACGAAGGGTCTATTATGATTAGATAATCTTCAACCTCCCCATTAGAAGCTGCCCCAGTTGCATTAACGACCTCGGCTGCTAAACTAGCAACCCTGCATCGTAATATGGTTGAACCACCAGTATCAGCACTTGCTGTCGCCGGAACACCGGGAAGCGTTATAACTGCCGAAGTAGCTCCACTCGCAACAATCACCGAGCCACGCTCTGTGGCACTATCAAAACTGCCGTCCCCATTGTAATCTACCCAACAAGCCAATGTTGCATTGGCACCTGTTGCATTAACAGTGCTCACAGCTATTGTGGGAGACGCTTGTTGCTCTAACAAATTGGGAGGAGTGAGAGAGTCTTCATCATCATTTGCCGCCCCACATATTCCATAAGTGAGAATAGTTTGCCCCCCCAGGTTATCACCATCGGCTGTTGCAGAGGGTTGACCATCTAACTCATCATCAACACATAAGCCTAAATACAAAGCAGAATCTAATACATGGTTAGGCCCATTATTGGCTAATAATGTTGGATAAGCTGGATCAGGCGCATCACCCCAGTCTATGGGTAGTACAAACCCGAAATCAAAGGTATGATCATTTACTCCTACAACTCCCGTAATAAGTTGAATTGTTGAGAACCCGGCATTAATAGTTCCATCATCGCCATCACTGTCGTGTAAATCTGCTCCTTGATCTAAAATTGTGGGTACATGACCTTGAGGAATATCTGCATCACTTAATGGCAGCCTTAGCTCATAAGCAGTGGTTGGTTTAATAGATAAGCCAAGATTCATATTGGTATCCCCTAACCCACCAAAATAGTAATTGCCGCTTCCATTAGTTGTAGCCGTTCCCACCTGTGTATCTGCAACACCGTCATTTGAGGTGTCTTCCCATAATTCAATCGTTACATTCGGAATGGCTGCTTCATCCGGGTCCTGAATACCATTTTTATTTGCATCTATCCATACATAATTACCAACCTCAATCGGGGCGGGGTCGCATAACAACTCTAAATCTCCAAGCCCTACACTTTTGCCAAAGGTTCCATTGGCTGGGGTATTTGGGCTGCCCTGGTATAGTTGTAAATTTCTAATATCATCGCCAGTTGTATGGCTTATCCAGCGTAGCCCACCAGCATCAACAGCGGTCCTGGGATCCATTGTGACTGCAGCAACTTCATCATAGCCAAGGTGTTGTACAAGGCCGCCCATAATGGTTTCATGATGGATTCTAAAATTATCTCCGTCATAAAACTCACCACCACCTGGACCCTGGGAGTTTGCCCCACCTCCGGTAACACCTCCACAAGAACCATTGTCTTCAAGTACCCAGCCACCTGCACCGTCAGAGCAGGCGCGCAATAAATCGCCACTAATATTGTATTGGAGTCTAAGAGTTCCGACCGGAGGATAGTTGCCATTTCCGAACATCATCCCACCTCTATCCATAAAACCCAATATCATTGCTCCGGTTCTATCAAATTCAATATCAGACAAAATAGGCATTGGTCGTGAAGTCCGCCTATTATCTATTAAAAACCTAGCTCCAGGGCTTACACCAGAACCATTATTTGTATCTGGAATATAGGTATCTGTCCATGGTAACCAGTAGCGATCTATGGTATTGCCGTGTCTTACCGTGCTTGTTTGTCCTTTCCTGTAATCCAGTGGAAAATCAAGTGGGTTTGTCCAGGTGCTGGTTATTGGATCAAAAGCATAAACTAATGCGCTTAAATCACTAGCTGTTGGGATCGAGGCCACGGCCATATCAAAAAATGCTTCAGCCGTACAGACAACTCCCACATACAATTTTCCTTCGTGGCTTTTCAAGCCCCATGGGCGAGCCAAGCCATCAACGCAAGTTCCAGGTGCCAACCATGGTTGCGATGGCAAAGGACTTGCTGTTGCTGGAACTACTGCAGGGTTACCAATCTGAATAGAGTAAACCTGCCTCTCATTTAAGTTGGTTAAATACATTATTGTTTCATCGTCTGATAAATCAATATCACCTATACCCACCTTCGCAATCAAGGGGAATACAGATGGATCATTACTTGGCAAGTTTGCCGCAGCCGGTAAATTTCTGGATCCTGCACCGCTATTGGGCAAAACCGTTCCAACATCTATTCCCAATGTACTTACATTGGCGAACAGACTGGTCACACCAGTATCTGTATCACGAACATAAATAGCATCAAGCCCTTCGGGGCCAATACCAACATGGCGTTTTAAAACAGCGGCTGAAAATAATTTCTTACTTTGCCGCTGGTAGGCCAAACCCCAGGTAGAACCAGTCTCACCAGATACTGCTCCACTTGAGAAACCAGATGTGCCACTTTCATCATAATCGAATGTATATAAAGACGGTCTGGTTGATGATGTTCCGCCTCCCAGAGGGTCTCCGTTTATGTATATAGGAGTGGCAACAGTAGGGATAGCTTGGCAATATCCTGCTCCATTACTTATCCCGAAGTCCACCCCATCTTGAGGGGATTGCACAACCACTACTGATGAGCCATTATTTAAACCAGAAGGAGCCGGGGCAAATGCAGCAGGAATATTAGTAAATTCTACACGATAGAATTCAGTATCAGTCAACCCGCTTATTGAATAATCGCCATTTACATCAGTTGTATCTATACCTACAACTATGCTATCTAAATCATACGCAGTAACTATGATCCCCGCTTGGGCTATCTCAGAATTATTAACCCCATTTGCATCATAATCTTTATATGCAGTCCCATTAATTTCTCCAGGGGCAGCAATAGCGAGGTTAGACACAAGGAATATCGCCATACACCCAAGCGAGCAACCCCTCTTTAGAGCCCCGTTATTTAGCAGCATTTTAAACAAACACTGGAAATAAAGTGATTTCTTTTTAACTAAAGAATTATCGACTACATTTATTTTTTTTGTCACTCGATTTATAGTTCTTTTTGGATCGGTAATACTCAAACACGAAAACATTGCTCGCATGATCAGCCTCTCTTAATTTATCTTCCCCAGATAGAGAACACAGATTAACCTATTAATTCATAAGAGGCAAAGGTTTGCAGATCCGGATACTGGGAAATAGACACCCCGGGCAGGTAGCTAACATCAAGTCTCTCCAGCTACTAATGGAGGTGGTTGTAGCGTGCAAAACAACGATTGAATATACCGCAGTACTACCCGCGCTGTAATAATGCGAACACCGCTAGTGGTCAGCTTTGGCAATACCCCTAATCCCTACATAGGAGCGTGAAATAAAGCACAAGCTCTTGATGTATTTCTATATAGAGACTGGGGGAGGTACTATATTTCTTTGCCTTTCTGACTCCAGTCGTTTACCGAAGCTATTCGTTCTTGAATCCAGATACCAAGCCCTTTAAAAAAGCCACTGGTGCGATCTCTGGTTTCATCCATGACATAGCCCAGAACGATGTAAACACCCAAGGCTAGAACGGTGAAAAACAGGCAACTAAGAATTGCGATAGTACGGGTTATCCAGGGTTCCAGATCGAAGCGCTTGGCCAGGGCAGCACAAACTCCCAGAACGATTGGCTGCCCCGGACGGCCATTGAGTTCTTTACGGAAATCATCAAATGCTGCATTCTTGCTCATTACTTGCTCCTGTGGGTTTGATTTAACTATAGTAATGCGAATATCATGCCAAGGATGCATGCATTGTAAATAGTGCCATTGGTAATGTTTTCTTGCTCGAATGCAGTGAAAATGGTCAAATTTGCCGTATGCTGGTCAAATATACAGTGTATTTGCTGTGCTAAACTGCTCCGCCTTCGCTAACATTTTTGTGGAAATAGTTATTTTAAAGATTGATGCTGATACTTTTGCCCAACTGCTAATCGCTGGCCTAAGAACTGCGATTGCTGATCGTGAATACATGAATACAATAAATGTATTTCCAGTAGCCGATGGCGATACTGGCACTAATCTAGCAGCTACTTTTGGAGCAATTGTTACAGCTATTGGCCACCCCAGCCCTGAGTCACGTAATTTACCTGAATTACTCAGCCAGGTTGCCGATATTGCAGTAGATAATGCTCGCGGTAACTCGGGGGCAATAATGGCCCAGTATTTTGAAGGGCTGCGAGAAAGCACTAGCAGCAAATCTCAACTAAATGCAGTGCAGCTTGCGCATGCCTTTACCGCAGCAGCAACTCAAGCACGCGCAGCTATGAGCAAGCCCGTAGAAGGTACATTGCCTACTGTATTAGCAGTATTTGCAAAATCTTGGGAGCTGGCAGCAGCGACTGAGAATCAGTTAATAAAGTTATTCACCACAGCACACCTTGCAGCCCGCAAGGGCCTATTTAAAACCACAGAGCAACTAACTGTCCTGCGCAAAGCCGGGGTTGTTGATGCGGGTGCTCAGGGATTTGTAGATGTGCTCGATGGCATAGCTGCGTATATTGAAAATGATTGCCAGCATAGTCATCACGCTGAAGATACCCATCGCAGCGAACATACCGCTGCACTTAAAAACTCGAGTCCGCAAATTCCTGCAGCAGATTCAAATTACCGTTTCTGTACCGAATGCGTGGTCGAGGCTGACCCTCTAGATCGGCTCGCTCTACATACCGCCCTAGAAAGCCTAGACTGTGACTCTCTGGTAGTAGCCGGAACTTTAGGCAAAGCCAGAGTACACCTACATACAAATAACCCAGCAGCTGCATTTTTACAGTGCGAGGCTTTTGGAAAAGTATTGCGCCAGAAAGCCGATGATATGCATCGCCACCAGCACGGTGATCAACACAAAGTTGCTATAGTTACCGATTCTGCAGCAGATCTTGATATAGATGATATCGATAGGCTCAATCTGCATGTAGTGCCAGTGCGGCTGATCCTGAACGAAACTGAATACCTCGATAAGGTATCTATAAGCCCGGTTGAATTCGCTGAGAAACTGGCCGAGGAAAATGTATCGGCAAAAACCTCCCAGCCCCCTCCAGGAGATTTCAAGCGCCAATTTGAGTTACTTACCAGCCATGGGCACGAGGTGGTTTATATAAGCCTGTCATCTAAGCTCAGCGGTACTTATCAAGCTGCACAAAGTGTGGTTGATCGGCTTGCTGGCACTGATATAAGCCTGCTCGATTCGCGTAATTTAAGTGGCGGCCAGGGTTTGATAGCAATGTATGCCGCAGAAGCTGCCGAGCAAGGGCTTAAGCGCGAACAAATTATGCAACTATGCCGCCGCATTCGTGACCGCACTAATACTTATGGTTTAATTGCAGATTTAAGCCCAGCAGTACGTGGCGGTAGAATTCCAGCTTATGCTGGCTGGCTAGCAAAGCGCCTAGGCTTACATCCGCTATTCAAAAGCTCACCTGCAGGTGAGTTAAAGCTTTATGCTCTGGTAGTAGGGCAGAAGAACCTATACAAACGCTTTGCTAAGCGCCTGAGCAAGCGCCTGAGCAAGCGCCTGCAGCAAGATCGTGTGTACCGCATTGTTATATCCCACTGCGCAGCTTTTGAGCACGCCAAACAAGTACGTTCAATTTTATTAGCCAACCACCCAGAGATTAACTCCTGCCAAATAGTAGATGCTGGTTCTGCACTGGGAGTACACTTGGGATTGGGTGGGGTTGCTGTTGGTATTCAAGACTATCAACCAGCAATTGACTTACTGGAAAATGGTGGTACGCAATGATATTTATCGCGGCAATACTAATTGCATATCTGCTCGGATCAATCTCTGGCAGCTTATTGCTGGGCAGGTTTCGGGGTGTGGATATTCGTAATCAAGGTAGCGGTAATGCCGGTGGGACCAATGCCCTGAGAACGCAGGGATTAAGTTTTGCCCTTGGTGTAGTAATCATTGATATTGGCAAAGGGGTACTTGCGGCAGCTGTAATTCCCTCACTGCCCTGGTTTGCCAGCCTGGAACAAAGCGATCAAATATTGGCGGCTGCTTGTGGTTTTGCTGCAGTGATTGGGCACTGTTACCCGTTATGGCATAGGTTTCGCGGGGGCAAAGGTGCTGGTGCCTTAATTGGTGTGTTGCTGGTATTAGCCCCGTTGTATTTAATCCCTGTGCTACTGGTTTGGGTGCTAGCACTGGTGCTTACTGGTTTTGTCGGTTTGTCTACGGTGCTTGCTGTAGTGAGCCTGGTGCCAATTAGTGTACTGATGAGTTCCAGCACACCCGGGCTTAAATGGCTGGCAGGCGCCGCTGCTATTCTCTTGCTATATACCCATCGGGAAAACATACGCCGCATGATTAATGGTACTGAAAACCGCTTCGAAAGAATCAGAATACAAAATTGGTTTAAGTGAGATGAACTCGCGACAACTTGAAATCCTTAAACTACTTGCCCCAGGCGAAGCAATCAGTGGCGAGCTACTGGGTGAGGCATTGGATATTTCCCACAATGCAGTGTGGAAGTACCTCAGCCAGTTTCGCCAACTTGGGCTGGAAGTTCAGGCTATTCCTGGTTCTGGATACCAACTTAGCAGACCTTTGGAACTACTCGATAAGGCAATAATCCTGCAGTCATTAAATGACTCTGGGATAAACCTGCCGGGTGAGTTGCTGATAAAAGATAGTACTGGTTCTACCAACGATGACTTAATCAAACAACCTCTCGACCAGCAACATGGCTGTCTGATTCTGGCAGAGCATCAAACTGCAGGCCGGGGACGACGGGGACGTAGCTGGGTTTCACCGTTCGGGCGCAATATTTATTTAAGCCTGGGTTGGAGGTTTGATAACAGTGTTAGTCAATTAGCTGGCCTTTCACTATTGGCAGGACTGGTAGTGGCAGAGGTACTCGCAACATTTGGGGTCAGTGATGCGCGCCTAAAATGGCCTAATGATATTCTAAGAATCAAAGGTGAAGGCTTTGCCAAACTGGGCGGTTGTCTGGTAGAAATTCAGGGTGATATCTCCGGCCCATGCCAGGTTTGTATTGGCATTGGCTTAAATTTCGAGCTACCTGAAGACACCCAACTGGACCAAGACTGGATAGATTTATCTGATCAGCAACACCTTTCCAGAAATAAAATAATCGCACAAATAGTTCAAATCCTCCTCCAGGTATTACCGCAATTCTCAGCTAATGGATTGGCTGCATACACAACAAGGTGGAATGCTCTACATGCGTTTGCTGACCGCCAAATAACTGTAAACAGTGGCAGCACCAGTCTCAATGGCGTAGCCAAAGGGATAGACGAGCAAGGCGCATTGTTATTGGAAGATCACGCAGGGGTGAAAAAAATTCACAGCGGAGAGCTGAGCCTGAAATAATCACTATATCGACCAGCCGATATGATTATAATTAAGCATACACAAACCTATCTAACCCGAATATTTCACCAAGGCGGACCATAAAATGATAAATTTGCTGTATATTCAAGAGCTTGGGTTTGTTGAGTGTATTTGTTTGTGGCTACAGTATGTCCTATCCGGTTTTGCCCTGCATCTGCCTTCACATTTTGACCGATCCTTCTCAAACCGTAGCTATAGCTATGCTTTTTCGAATGATCGACCAAACTGCTTCGCCAGCTACAAGGCAATTCCCGGATCCTTGGTGAAATATGCGGGCTAATAATGAATATATGATAAGTCGTACTCTTCTGCTGGCTCTGGTAATAATAAATTTGCTGTTATTCGGCTGGTTTATGGCTAAGCCACAAGCTGTAGAATCTCCGCAAGGTGCAGATCAGGGTAATTCGCTAACCGATACCCGCCAAACTGATAACTCAAACATACCGGCACTAAAACTATTGTCTGAAGCTGCAAATGGCAGTGTTGCTACCGCTAATTGCGCCACCATTGGCCCATTAGAAAATACCAATATGGTGCGCCGCCTTCGAGACCGCCTAG
>CAZEFU010000048.1:0-9601 GCA_964511515.1 uncultured Wenzhouxiangellaceae bacterium | reverse complement strand
GCCAACAACCTCAACACCATAGCGCTCTGCTGCAAAGCGAGCAGCTCCACCCCAGCCACAACCTAAGTCTAAAACTCGCATGCCCGGTTGTAAGCCCAGTTTCCTGCAGACAAGATCCAGTTTGGCTTCTTGAGCTTGATCTAGATTATTAACATCTTGCCAATAACCACAGCTGTATATCATGCGTTTGTCGAGCATATAGCGGAATAAATTATTGCCAACATCATAGTGTTTTTTACCTACATGGAATGCCCGAACAGGATTTTGCAGGTTAATTAATTTTGACTTAAGAACATTGACTAGTTCAGTTGGTGTTCTGAAGTGATCTTCAAGCTTTACCGAAAGAATTTTGTCAAAAAATTGATCAAGGTTATTACAGTCCCACCAGGATTCCATATATGATTCACCCAGGCCTAGCGACCCTTTTGCCAGCACTCGTGAGTAGAAATCATTGTTATGAACCTGTAAATCCCATGGACGACTGCCGTTAATCTTGATGTCGGCAGAGGACAAGATTCTTTCAACAGTATTTTTGAGTTTCGAATATTCCATAATAATTCCCACATGCATTTAAAAATATTAAATATATCGGGCTTTAAAAGATTCACATTTGATGCAAAGTCGATAAGTTGGATTGTTATTCCAATATTTAGTTCGAAATTAATTAGCAAATGTAGAGGCACTGCTTGACGTTGGTAGCATGGTGAGTTTGCAATTATTTTGAGTGCACCCTGTGCAGCAACCATTTTCTGATAGCAAGCTAATATAGGCTAGGTATGCTGATCATGCTTGTCTTCGTTATTTGCACTGCTATTATCAGAAGATGTTGTTTTGTTACCAGCATAGTCAATAAATTCTGACTCTGTATCAGTTCTGCAATTTTTCTCAACTTGTACAGTGGAAAAATAAATTTTGTGATCATCTTTTAATAATTTACTAGCTTTATCTAATACTTGTTCATGATCTGAATCATGATTGATTTTGATATGGGCCATAAACAAGTTCTTGCCAGAAGTTAGCGCCCATGCATGAACATGGTGAACATTTTCGATTGCGTCAATCTGCTTTAGCTCATTAACAATATCATCAACATCAATATCATTGGGTGCAGATTCAAGCAAGATATTGAAGCTTTGTTTGATAATGCCGATGGATGCTGCAAACAGGACCAGCCCAAAAACCATACCCAAGATTGGATCAATTGGATACCAGCCTGTTAGCTTAATCACAACGGCCGCAATTATAATAATAATGCTGCCGACAAATGTTTGAATAACATGCCAGAAGGCACCTTTCATATTCAAGTTGCTCTTTTGGCTTTTCCACATAACCCCCATTGAAATAAACTCAGTAATCAAACCACCGATGGCAGAGATGAACATAATATTTGTTGGGATTTCAATGCTTTGTTGTAAGCGGCTATAACCCATCCATAAAACATATACTGCCATCAGCAACAAAAACATCCCGTTGAGTAATGCACCAGCAATTTCTGCGCGAATAAGGCCAAAAGTGTGGCTTTTACCAGGTGGCCGCATGGCAATCTTATTAGCAACAAGTGCAATCAATACACCACCAACTGCTGAGAAGGTGTGAAAGGCATCGGAGATTACAGCTACAGACCCTGAATAGAAACCGAGGAATAATTCAATAATGAAATATACTCCCGTGAGCCAACCTGTTATTTTTAAGGCTCTGGCATCAGCTTTCATGCCATGAAAAGTATGTGCCGATGACTGTGATTGCTTTTCATTTGTTGTATGTTGGCTACTCATGATGTTTCTCTAGGTTGATGCCTATGGGCAGTGTTTATATTCTGCCCTAATTCTATTGACCCTATGGCAATATTTATATGCTATATAGGTATAGCTACATCTAGGCTACTTAGCAAATAGTAATAAGCAACGACACTCAATGTCCCAAGCCCTAGAACCAGAACGGTTTGGTATTTCATTCCATGACGGTGGTTTAATATCCTGTCTTTATGAGAAGTTACATCCATCATTTCATCGCCAAATAGAATTGATAAGAGTGTGCCTACTGCACTTATTATTAAAATACTCCAGTATGGATAAGGCTCAGATAATATATGTTTTAACAACTTGGTTAAAAAGGAATAATCATATGTTTTAGGAGATATTAATAGCATCACTATGTTGATGCCTAAAGCAACAAACCACAGCACAAGCTGTGTAATTGACATCCTGATCTTAAACAATAGGCGGATTGGAAAGGCAAGAATGAAGCCGCCATCGGCAACTGGTGTGCACAATACGAAAAAGCTCCATGTTAATATGGAAACCCAGAAGCCTGTAGATGCATCATACTTCCAGCTCATGTATAAAAAATAAGCCACAAGAATTAGCATCAGAGCAACAAACTTTAACAAAGTTTCTTTATGTGTCTCATGCTTGCTAAGAAAACTCACAGCACCATCATTTTATTAAATATAATTAATCAAATATACCTGATAACCCAGTTGGGTGGAAGAATATCTCTGCAGGAGTGCTCTGCTTAGAGCTCATAGGCGGAATATTCCTGTATTGTTGCTGCGAGTTCTTCTAGTTCATAACCAGACAGCTTTTCATGAGGGATAAGTACTGCACTTCCTGCATCAATATATAAATAAACACAGGTCTTACCCTTTTCTACACCTCTAATTAAATCCCATCTAAACGAAGACGTGAATTTTTCCCCAATTTCAGTGACTCCATCCTTATCTAGTTTAAAGCTCTTTATTCCAAGTGTTGCTCCTGACTCATCTACTACACGATCAAGATATGCATTTCTATACCATGTAAGCAGCGCGGTCATGGCTACTAACCAAGCCAAAAAACATATAACTGCAATATTTAGATTATTTAAACAACATTCATTATTGGAATCATACAATTTATAAACTGCTACAGAACCTACTCCAAATAATATCCAGATAAATATACTAAATATCTTAAATTTGGTATTTAAGCTGCGTACATTAAGCACGCTCTTTGATGCATTCTTATAAAATTCCAGAAAATGTTCTTTTTTAACTTCCGCTTCTAATTCCATTTTATATTTGCTCTAAGGCCATGCTGGTTTGCTTTATGCTTGGGGCAGCTACATCATCAGGTACCTACCCCGAGGGCTTTTCCGTCATATATTGCATCATTCTTCCGAGTTTTTCGAGTGCTGCAATATATATGAGCTTTTACTAGGTATGTTAGTGTAGTCACCAGTGATAGATATTCTCTACAAAATCACAACCACCCAACCAAAGAGCCTACATAGTTCTCCGGCAAGATATGCCCTCCAGCAAAGGTGATGTGGTGTTTGTTGCTGCTGGGGATTGAAGTAAAAAAAGTTTTATTTTCTTCTTTGCTGGCATTTTCATCGGCATTGGCTGTTATTAGCAGAATTGACTGGTCAGTTAGCAATGAGCTGATATTTTTGGGAGCTACCAGTGCGGTTTTATCGTCGATGAATGGTGGCACTATTGAAACAATGGTGTTCACTCGCTTGTCTACAGCTCCCAGGAGTAGGCTGATTTGTCCGCCCATGCTGTATCCGGCTACTGTTAGTTGATTGATGTTGAGGTTTTCCTGGGCCTCTACCCAGTCCAGCAATACTCTGTGATCAAGTACGGTGTAACGGATCATTTCTTCGTAATAACTTTTATCTCCAAACAAATGCAAGTCATTCATAATTGAGCGCAGTGGTCTGTCACGAATTTTTCTGGAGCCGTGGTACCTGGCATCAATTGCAATTACTACCTGTCCGCTCTGATTGGCCAGTTTGGTTATTTTATTTACCTGGGTTACTGTTGGGCGACCTTTAAGCGAATCTAGCCACCAGCGTGGATAGCTGCGGCCCATGGCGTGAATACCAACAAGTACTGGATAACTTTCTGCTATCTGGTCTGGGTAGCTGATCTTTCCATTGACTATTTCTCCATCAAAACTGGTGTAGGAGAATAAATAAGCACGGGGGCCGTTTTCTTTGAGTTTTAGTTGCAGCTGTGAGTTGGGCTGGTATTGATACTTCTCCAGCAGGGCTGACTGGCTTATGGGTTCCTCGTCCAGCGCAATGCAAAGATACCAGGTCACAAATAGCAGTGCCAAGGTAAGTGGTATAAATATAAGTAATTTTTTGATCATGGTGTTTCCTCCCTGTCAGGACTCACATTTGTTTATGTTTAACGGTTAATGCGCTCACGTAATTGCTCGAATTCACGCTGCATGCTTGAGATTGCTGAGTCATTTGCACGGTTAGAGAACTCAGATAAATGTCGTTGCTTGAGCACAAGGCTGGCAACAATGTATGCTAGCGCTGAAATTTTGGTAAATAGCAACAGGGATACTAGCCAGACCCCACGTACAGCCCACTTACTCCATTCGAAGCGATGGCCAAGGCCGGCACAAACACCGGCAACAAGGCCCTCATCGGGGAGTCTATAAAGTCCTCCAGTACGCATCAGGCACTAGCAACTTTGGCAGTTTGTGCTGTCTGCTTGTGCATGCTTTTCTTCATGCTCTCTAGCTCAGACTCAATCTCCAGTTCGTAATCTGCTGATACTGTGTTAGTTCTAGTAGTTGCAAAGTATTGCTGGGCTTCGTCTTCTGCATCTACTCTGGCTTCGAGGTTTTCTACCTGTTGCTGTAGCTTCTCAAAGCGATTGAGAGTGCGCCGCATACGCTGTTGCCCACGGCTCTGTGGGGTGGAAGCATTAGCTTCTGGAGTTGGGCGATTTTTATTGCGCCAGTTTTTCTGTAACTCCAGGGCTTGTTGATAGCGTTCTTGTAGAGTTTTGATATCTGTTTCAATGCTAGCAATGCGCTCACGCAGAGTGCTAAGCTGGCGCTGCTGTTCTTGTAGCTCTCTTTGACAAATTGATTTTTCTTGTAAGCATTTACGTGCGCCAGTTTCGTTCTCTGCCAGAAGGTATTGCTCTGCATCAGCTGCAAGAGTTGTAGATTTCTTCTCCAACCGGCTTACCGATGCTGCTAAAACTTTAACCTCGGTTAACATTTGGCTTAGAGATTGGCGCGCTTCTGTGCGCGCATCTTCCATTTCCCGAATTAATGCCTTTAAAAGCTTGTTCGGATTTTCGGCTTTTTCCAGTAAGGAATTTACATTGGCGGTAATGATATAGCGTAATCTTGAGAAAGCACCCATATTGGTCTCCTGTTAATGAATAATTCAATTTACTAAATGCAGAATTCATGCCAAATAAATAAAGTAGCAAAATCAATCTGATATCATTAGTTGTCGAAGTCAGAATTATTGTAAATGGCGAATTTGACGAGATTTTGTCGGCTCATGATAGGCATTACATATGACCCATTCGAGGATGCTGCTGATTTGTTAGAATAGATAGCAATTAATTATGACAATGGAGTAAGTGATGGAAAGTTCCAAGGGATCAACAGCCGGCAGGGCCTGGAGAGGCTTCTGGCGTGGCACAGATATTTTTCGCAAAATTATATTAAATGTAGTATTTTTCTTCTTTTTCTTTATTGTAGTTATCGCATTCACTTCGGGTGAGCCAAAGCGCATTATTCACAATAATACTGCCTTAATTATTAACCCTAAAGGTGCTGTGGTTGAAGCGCACTCGGGTCAGGCAGCCCAGCGTTTTTTGGATGAAGCAATGGGCAAGGAAGATTCTGAAACCCAGCTGCGTGATCTTGTTGCTGCAATTAAAAGAGCTAAAGACGATAGTCGCATCAATCAATTGGTTCTAATGCCAGAGCATATGCTGGGTATTGGTATGGCAACTTTGCATGAATTAGAAGCTGCTATTGCTGATTTTAAAACCAGTGGTAAACCGGTATTAGCTTATGCTGAAAGTTTGAGCCAGCACCAGTATTATCTTGCCGCAATGGCCGATGAGGTTTGGTTGAGTCCATTTGGAGCGGTGTTGATTGAAGGTTATTCAAGTTATCGTAATTTCTTCAAAGAAGCATTAGAGAAGCTATCTATAAAAATTAATTTATTCCGAGTGGGCACTTATAAATCTGCGATGGAGCCTTTTATTCGCAATGATATGTCATCGGCGGCGAAAGAATCAGGCATGTATTGGCTTAACTCTCTCTGGCGTCAATATCTTGAAGGCATAGCTAAAAGCCGCGGACTCGAGGAGACCGAGCTTGAAGATATGATCAGCAATTATCCTGAAATCCTGAATCTGGCAGAAGGCAGTATGGCTGAGGCTGCGATTGAGATGAAATTGGTTGATCGCTTGATAAGCCGCCCAGAGTTTCGCAGTGAGATGATTAGCCGAGGTAGTAAGGGTAGTTCTGCCGATAGCTATAGAAATATCCAGTTTAAGGACTATTTAAAAGCTGCCAAAGCACCAGGTACTGCTGCAGCTTCTTTGGATGCGAAACTTATAGCTATCATTGTTGCCGAAGGTCCCATTGTAAGCGGCAAGCAGCCAGCTGGGGTAATAGCTGCAGAAACTGTGGCTAAGCAGATTCGTAAAGTTGCCAATAACAAGAGCCTGGATGCTCTGGTATTAAGAGTTAACTCACCAGGCGGTAGTGCGTTTGCCTCAGAAGTTATTCGACGCGAGCTACAAGCACTGCGAGATCAAGGTAAGCCGGTAGTTATTTCTATGGGTGATGTAGCCGCATCTGGTGGTTATTGGATCTCTACATCAGCTGATCAGATATGGGCAGACCCTGCGACTATTACCGGTTCTATTGGTATTTTCGGCATGATTCCAACTTTCCCTGAAAGCCTGGCGCGCATGGGTATTTATACTGATGGCTTTGCTACAACTGATTTAGCTGGTTTGCGCTTGGATCGGGAACTTGATCCTAAGGTGGCACAAATATTCCAGCGTTCAACTGAGCGCGGCTATGAGGAGTTTTTGGAGCGAGTGGGTAATGCCCGCCAGATGAGCAGAGATGAAGTAGATGCAATAGCACAAGGCCGGGTTTGGAGCGGTGAGCAGGCACTTGAGCGTGGCTTAATCGATCATATGGGTGGCTTGCAGGGTGCGGTTACCGCAGCCACTAAGCTGGCTGGTGGTACTGATGATTATGTGATCTCGTACCAAGAACCAGAACTAAGCGAGTTTGAGCAGTTTATGCTACAACTTACCAGTAGTGCCATGACTATGTTGCCAGAAGAGATGTTTGCAGCTTCTGCGCTGCTGCAACGGCCTTTAATTCGTAGCTTTTTGACTCAGTTGGAGGTTTTAGCTAACTCTGAACCAGGTTTTGCTACTTACGCACATTGCCTGTCTTGTAATCTCGACTAGTAACTTTAAATATAGCGGGCAGCTATCAAGCTGCCCGCTTTCAGACCATCTTTCTAAATAGCCTTTCAAACGGACCTGCGCCGAGATACTTAACCCAGAAGTAAGAAAATACAATTGCACTCAAGCAGAATATCAATGCACTGGTGGCTGCAAAATCAATGCTTTGATTTTCCAGAAGCCCCATGCCTTCTAGTATTCCCATACCCAGTAAAACATGGGCTAAATATAGGCTTAAAGCTAGTTGGCCTGTACGGTAAAGAGCTGCAACTACCAGCTTATCCTTTAAGCCTTGAGTAAGAGTCACACATAGAGTGATTACAAAAACCGCTAAACTGGCTGCTGCAATAATATACTGCGGCATAGGCGGTATCATTCCGGTGCCAAAGAGAAAGCTGACATCATCACTGACCATGCCCTGGGGTAAGTTATGGAGTAATTCTTGTTGAAGAAATTTAGATAAAAGTTCTACACTGGCCCAGAGGCTGAACGAGAAAGCCATTAAGCGTTGGCGGATTTTTTTATCATAAAAGTCTAGTCGCCCCAGCCAAATACCAATGATCAGAAAGGCACACCATGGGAATATTGGATGAAAACCATTGAAAAATATGTGCCTCACCATGCCTTCTATAGTCCAGAAGTCTAGGTAATCTAGGGTTTCCCAGTTCCAGCCAGTTTCGTAGTTAAAAACCATCAGCAGAACTATAAAGCCGAGCATAAAGGAAATAGCTGCAAGCAGTAAGGTGCGATTAGTGGCAGTGAAAAGAAAAGCCGCAATTAAAAAATAAAAGCCATAAAAATGCAGAATATCAGCCGGCCAGATAGGGCTATATGCTAGCCCAACTGCGATTAACACAAGCCCGCGTTTAATAATCGATTTTCTCTTCTGGCCAATAAGTACCAGATCGTTCTCAGTTCTGGCCCTACGTGTCATCAGGGAAATTCCCACACCAGCCAAAACCACAAACAAGGCCGAGGCACGACCTTCAAGCAGGCCAATAGATTTTAATAGCCAGTCGGAACCTGTAGTGGCACCCATGGCGATTTTGAAGTTCACAAAGACCATGCCAAATATTGCCAGTGCCCGGGCAACATCGAAGCCGATTATTCTGATATTGGGCTGAGCTTGATTGTCGTTTTGTATCATCAGCAGCAAAGCCCACACAGGTAGATAAAAGCTACCTGTGTGTGGTTATTTAAGATATTGGTTTTCAGGTTAGAGACCAGATTCTTAATCTTACTTATTGCTAACCAACCATGCTGAGCCCGAAGGTTCTAAGCGGTCATCATAGCCTCCGATAACAAGTACTTTGCCTGATGGCAGTAAAAGTGTAGAGGCAAACATCTGCGGACCAGATAATTGTTCTCCTGTTTCCACCCACGAGAGTAAGTCGGGCTGAAGAAGCTCATTTTGAACAGCACCACCTGCTACCAGTACAGCGCCAGATTCTAGCAGTACAAGTGATTGGCGAATTTTGAAGCGCGCCGAATTTAATTGAGGACCGGGGCTAAATTTTCCGGTTTTAGGGTCATAGAATTCAGTGCTGGCATAGCGACCACGAAAGTCTCTGGAATCAGAGCCGCCAACAATAAGAACCCTGCCATCGGCTAATAATACGCCAGCATGCTTATGCCGTGGAATTGTCATATCCCCAGTTGGGCTAAATTCACCTGTAGCTGGATCATAGATCTCCGCAGATTGCAGAATTTCACCTCTAGCCCTATGGCCGCCAGTTAACAGCACTCGACCATCGGCGAGGGCTACAGCCACATGGGCCCCGCGATTTTCGCCCATTGCACCTGTCATGGAAAAGCTTGAGGTAGCAGGGTCAAAAATTTCGCTACTTTTTATACCCACACCTGGGCTTGGCTCACCTCCAGTAACGAGCACCCTCCCATCCTGGAGCGGAGTGGTAATTGGCCCAATTCTGGCTATAGACATAGCGTTTATAGATGTAAATGAATTATTGTTGGAATCGTATATTTCGGCGCTCTTTGTAGCTTTCTGACCATTCCAGCCTCCCACAATAAGAACTTTGCCGTCTGGGAGTAGGCTGGCTGCGTGGCTTACTCTGGTCTCAACCATTTTTCCTGCAGATGAAAAAGAATTTCTGGGGGGATTAAAAAGTTCTGCCGAACGATGTATAACTTTACAGCCCCGTTGAGCACAGCCACCTGAAACCAATACCTGTCCATCACCAAGTAGTGTAGATTGGTGAGCTGCTCTACTCACAGCCATTTGTATAACTTGAGCCTCTTCAGCTGAACCATTTTCTACGGCCACGGCATTGGTATAGCTCACCAGCGTTAGCAATATTACAATGCCACTACAGGGTAGCTGAATGGATTTAAGTAATT
>CAZEFU010000047.1:0-9609 GCA_964511515.1 uncultured Wenzhouxiangellaceae bacterium | reverse complement strand
CCACCGTTACAGAAAAATAAGATCAGCAAGCATTGTGGGATGGTATTAACCAGAGCTTGGTACGTCATGTGCTACTGACCGCTGCCCATTCTGTAACCAACTACAGATCAATACACGCCTTCGGCTATTTTTTCATATAGCACTGAACCTGGGAATGCTCGGGGGTTTCGCTTCTCCAATGGTATTTATTACATGGTATTTTCCGGCCTTGGCAAAGGTGTCAGTGGCGGTAATATACATGTCACGGCGAATTAGTGCAGATACCCTGAACTACCTTTTGTATCTATCATGTGTAGCACTTTCTTACCAATTTGGACTTACCCATGTCTTAGACAACCCCGAGTAATTATTTGAGCTTAGGAGGAATAAACTTGGCAATCAAGGTTGTTCAAATCCATTAATAAAAACTATAGGACCTCCATGCTCAATAACTCCAAGGTCAATAGCACCATTTATAATTCTTTTATTACCGTTTATATCAGTTGAACCGATTCCAAGTGCAGTCACATCTACGCCATTATCAATGCTTAGACTTGATGGATCAATTGTCAAGATCCAGGTGTTTGTATCAACTGTGATTTTTGGGTCTGAGTTTATTGCATTAGAATCATTGCCAGGATAATCACCTGCACCATAATACATATTGTTATTGATATTAAAGCCAGCGGTTTCATTTGAAATATATGGTTTTGTTGGGTCTGCTAGTTCAATGATGTTGTTAAATATTTGCGCAGATATGAAGCGCTCTGTTCCACCAATGCTAATGGCTTGCTGAGTTGACTGCATAATCATATTGTTGAACCATATTCCATGTGCCGCTGATTGGTACACAGAAGGAGAATTATAGTTCGTCCCCGTATGCCCACAAGAATACACCAGATTGTTATATATCATTGGGGCCTCAGGCTCGTTAGTTTCACCTTCTTGAGGGTCCCATGACAAATCATAAATACCAATGCCCCTTGATGGATATGCGCTGCAATCAATAATATTATTGTGCACTCTATGGGTTTTTACAAAGACATTAGAAGGGCATCTGGTGCCTTGATGATTAATAACAATATAGGGCCCTTGTTCAATATCATTATCAAACAAGTGATTCCATGCAACTTCCATTCCTATATCAGGTGCACAACCACTAATATATATTCCATGATCTAATTTGTCATTTGATCGGGCTCCGTGAACACTGTTGCCTAGTGCTTTTGCGTTGTTTCCACCAAGGCCAATCATTCCAGCTCCATCCACAAGAACTTGTAAACCTGTAAGGTCATTCCCTACTACTCTTGCAGAATCACTGGTGGTATTGATGCCGGATGAATAGGCTTTAATGTGTAGCTTTGCAACTGTGTGGTATGCAGCATCGATTCTGAAGCTCGTCTTAAACTGTGAGTTTCCGGAAGTTTCTGAATCAATAACAGCCACTTCACCTGGGTAACCAACAAAAGAAATGGGCTTTAACCGGGTTGCATCACGCGGCGGTACATTTGTAGATGGGCCAGACCTCATCCAAAAATTTGCTTTCCCACCAAAGTATTTCTCATCGTAGGTGCCTTGTCTGAAATACAATATATCCCCCAAATCTCTTTGTATAAGAAAAGAATTAGGAGATTTCCAAGGGTCCTGAAGCGTGCCTGCACCAGCGGAGGCGGAATTCACATCTGTAAAAAATATTCGTCCATCGTTTATATTTAAATATACTTGATTGGATTCAACTCCATTTACCGTCACAGAAATCCCACCCTCCCCCATTGGAATTGTATTATTTAGCTGGAAGGTTATAGTTTGCAAATTTGGAACAGGATTATTTAACTTGCCCCATGCATCCAGATAATCCAAACCGCTATCAAGCGATACTCCACTAACACTAATAAAACTACCTAACCTTTGTTGACCAAATCCAAAGCCCCAAACAGTAACTACAGCCCCCTTGTCTGGATTTGTAGAATCCCAACCAGTATTCGGTGCAGCTGTTAAATCTGAAAATAGTATTACAGGGCTTGAATAAACAAGAGAGGTCTTTAAAAGTATAGCAAGCAATATCAATGTGATTTTCATGTCTTTCCTCGTTTATTAGATTATTACGGAGTAGGTTAAAAGAGTAAATTAAGGAATAAATAGTATATATACAAATCACATAAATAAATCAACTATGTTTGATGATTGTTGGTTGGTAAGTAGCATTCAACCAAAATTGAGACTACTTAGTTAACGGCCCGCCTTTTATGTTTTTTTGATGGGTTTGTATGACCATGTGTGGTTTTATAAATAATTCATCGCAGCCTTGCTCCCCCGCTCCGGCAGGGGAAAACACAGCGCAATAAAAATCATTTCTATACTTAACTCTCAAACTAATAATTCAGGACCGGTACCCGATATGCTTTTCGGTTACATGCAATATGGGTTAATGCGTAGGCTCATAGCCTAGACAGCCCTGTTCCGTATGCGATAGTATGTAAACCATGTTTAGTAAATATGGTGGAGGGATTTATGTCAGTGGCAATATTTAGGAAAGGCCTGTTTGGGTTGGTAATTCTATTCACGGCACTCAACACAGTTGCCAGCACCAGTGTTGGTTGTAATGACTCTTATGTGTCGATGAATAATGCAAAGCTGATAATTGAGGTTGCTCCCACCAATAGTGATGATACAGAAAATCTACAGTGTGCACTGGATGCGGCAACCCAACTTGGTGTCCCGATAGTTCGTCTTGGTGCAGCCGATTATTATATTAGTAATATTATTGCCGAGAATTTTAATGGCACATTACAAGGTCGATCAATATCCACAACGCGCTTACTGGTACAAGATTATTCAATTGATTGCCAGGGCTTGAATGACCAAAACAGATCTAGTGCTGCCTTAAAGTTTGTGAAAGGTCGGCCACGACTTCATGCGCTGCAGATTTTTGCTAATGAGTCCTGTCAGGATGGTCAGATACTCAGGAGTATAGTTCACTTTACCGGTGCTCCTGCAAGTACATCCAATTGTGAGAGTGATTTGATTTTTGGTGTTGTAGATCGCGTTGATGTCCAGGGCGGCAGCAATCTAGAAACAAGCCCTAGATCAGCTGTTATAGTTCGAGCGGAAGGCAGGTGGTTCCCTGAAGCATGCAATACAACTTTGGTGGGAGCATTCAGCATGCGCAAAAGTCGAGCAGAGAATACGATATTTGGTGTGCATACAGTAATGAGTGGTGGGGCACAGGTTGATATTAGCTTCAACCAGTTCCAGTCCAATTTCTACAGCATCAGTATGCGTAACGCAAATCAAAACACCATGATTTCTAACAATAATATTTCTACCGCGGTTCCGTCCGTATTTGGGTCTGGGCCAATGGGGATATATGCGATTGCTGTTGGTGAAAATGCGCCTGGACGCAATAGTGTCGTTGTGAAGAAGAACCGAATTGAAATTTCTTCTGACCAGGTTTTTGGAGTAGGCGTATTTTTGGGGCTGTACGAGGGTGCCAAGAGAAATATTGACGCGCTTGTGATTGACAATGAATTCCTTATGGCGCTAGGGCCAAGCGTAGTGGGCTCTGATATTTCGTACGCGCATATTTCAGGAAACACTATTAGACACTGGCTCATTAGCTACTCGGCAATCACCGTTAGCGGTGAGCGCAGGGCAACTGGCTGGACTATCACCAACAACACTGGATACATAGAGGGGGCTGTTGGTCCATTGCCACTATCGGTTTACATTCATTTAGGTGAAGTAACGAAATCAAATATCGTAGGGCCAAAGCAAAATTTCTCAGTGGGTGACCTAGGAGTTGATAACTATATTATCCACCCAACTACCTATGGTGCCCAAGCTCAGGTATTGAGTGAGCAGAGTGTAAACAAGTCGGGTGCTGCCATTAGGGCACCGCGGGAAATTTTGCCATAGTGTTAGTTGATTTTTTATGTATCTGCCCACAACGGCGCAGGTACAACTACTGAATACGCAGTGAGACAACTTAATTCTCAAAGCTATTACTAAATAATGAATCCAAAAAACGCACACTATATTCGATCGCCCCAATATCTGAAGTCGTATCTCTACTGATCCCATAGATATCATGAGAAGTTTTATTTAATCCCGAATTCACTAGTGGTGAAGAACTAAGGCAATCAATATCCTGGCCATTTAAAACACATTGCGGGTTGCTGGTTAGATTATTCGATCCAACATTTGGCATTAATGCGTTATTGGGGTTGGCACTGGTTGTATAAAATAAATTATTATTAAATGTCGATAGCGCTAGGTTGGTTGATAGATATTTATAGTCTCCAAGAGCATAGATAAAGTTATTTTCAATACTTAATGTTGGGCTTCCAAAATTAAGATTTGTATTTACTAAGATGGCAATTGGGTTATCATTAACTCTGGAGCTAGCATCAGAATAACCATATATTGTGTTGTTGTATATTTCGATAAAATCACTACCCAAATCACCGCCAATTCGGATTGCACCAGCATTGACTACATTATCTTCGGCAGCTGGACCTAAGCCTACATTTATAAGAACATTGTTATAAATTGAAATATCAGTTTCCCAACAGACATTCTCTACACCACTGGCATCATTGGTAGATACATGAATGCCGGCTCCCTTTTGATTTATTATGAAGTTGTTATGGATTTTTAATGTGCCAACAACATTACCGCAATCACCATTGTAGGTTTCATCGTAATTATGAATACCATAAAAGCTTTCATTATCCTCTAGGTAGTTCCAGCCAATTTCCCATGCTTTAACATTAGTTGCATTGGCACTTCTAACTGACATATAAAGTGTATGCTGATACCTGCTGGCATTATCACAGCCCAGTGCATAAAAGTGGTTGCCGAAAATCTTGGCATCATTTCCTCCATTACCACTTGAGGTAATTGCCCCGCTCCAGCCATTAAAACAGGTGTTCGTCTTTTCATCCATTAAGTTGCCAACATAGCGACCTTTAGTTGCTTGAATATGGAAATCACTGGCAAAAGGGTTGCCTGCATTTGGTGGGGTATCGGGATCCTTGGAGCCAACACTAAGGTGAAATTTGGAAACATTGACATAATCAGACAGGTACATATTAATACCTCTGTTTCTTGATATAACTCTTGGTAAAGTGCCTGGATATGCGATTAAAGAAATTGGTTGCTGCTGAGTTCCAACGATGGCTCGAAGAAACATTCCCGCGCATGCACCGCCACCACAGTATTCTGGTTCAATAACGCCACGGCTATAGACTATATCGCCCTGATTTAATTTTTGATTGCCCAAACCATTGGTTGAGCCATTAATATCGCCATTTATCCAGCCACAAGGCTCTGTGAATGTACAAGCATTATTGTTGTTCCCCCCCGGTGCAACCCACTTTATTGTCCCTGCTC
Source organism: uncultured Wenzhouxiangellaceae bacterium (assembly GCA_964511515.1). Lineage (GTDB taxonomy): Bacteria > Pseudomonadota > Gammaproteobacteria > Xanthomonadales > SZUA-36 > SZUA-51. Next base: position 4,239 of record CAZEFU010000047.1, on the reverse strand, counting down.
TTACTGTAAAAGGCAGTGTATTTGATTCAACTCCATCAATAATTACAAAAAGCTCTCCTAAGCCTTGTGCTGTATCTGGAATAGAAACAGCAATTTCCTGCATTTTATGTGATTTGTATAAGTTTGCTGGACCGCCTGGTAGTTCCCCATCTGCATTTTTCCAATAATATATATGTGCTACATCAGTAATGCTGCCATCAAAAGCCCTAAATTTTACGCTTGCACCATTTTGTGTGCTGCCTAAATTATTTCCCCATAAGGTAACAATTGCCCCGCTTCCCAAGTCATCGCCTAGTCCAGTATCAGGGCCACTGTTAATATCAACGAAATTTAATTTTGGTGGGGTGCTTGCATGGGCAAAGTTAATGCCTACACATAAGAACATGGCTAATAATTTACGCGATAGACAAAGTTGTTTGGTTGTTATTTTCAAAACAAGTACTCCTCAAAATCACGCGTAAAACGAGTTCTGAATTATTAATTGTATAGGTAATAAGCAAAGGCTTTATTCAATTCTAACTTATGGAATCTCTATTGCAAATTGACGAGCACAATAAGGCCAGATTATAGGGTCATAGGCTTCACTAAACCAAGATCAAATAAGTTGTTAAATTTTTTACTAAAGTAAAAAGATTTTATATGTGCGGACTATATTAACAATATCACATCAAGCAATGATCGTGGCAGGGTGCTACACACCTTGTGCAGACACCACTGGCTCAATTTGCATTACTACTGCAAGCCCCAGCGTCCATAATAACCGAATTGCGGATTGAATTAAGCACAAATATTGGCAGGTGAAAAATTCTGGCATAATAGTTTCTATGAGCACATCAAGCAAAGTTGAATTCGACGCAGGTCTAAGTAACCCCGATATCGCCCCAGTACCCGCTGGCAAGCGCGACTGGAAAGCTATCAGCTTCTTTTCTTTGTGGGTTGGCATGGCGGTTAATATTCCCGCCTATATGATTGCCGCATCGCTAATTAATGGCGGCATGAGTTGGCAGCAAGCTATGTTTACAGTGCTGTTGGGTAACTTGATTGTTTTTATTCCAATGTCTTTATCCGGTCATGCTGGGACTAAATACGGCATTCCCTTCCCAGTTTTTGCACGCGCAGCCTTTGGTATTAACGGTGCGCATATTCCCGCGTTATTGCGAGCTATTGTTGCCTGTGGCTGGTTTGGAATTCAGACCTGGATTGGTGGCGCGGCTATTTACACCATCTTGTTGATATTCTGGCCAGCGGCTGCTGATCTGCCAGCTGTATTACCCGCCTGGATGGGTGTACAACTGGTGCAGTTTGCTTGTTTTATGGCCTTCTGGGCGATGAATATCTGGTTGATCTGGAAAGGCATTAACTCGATTCGAATACTGGAACATATTGCCGCCCCGTTCTTGTTGTTGTGTGGCTTGGGTTTACTGGTTTGGGCTTATCAGCAGGCCGATGGCTTTGGGCCAATGCTAGAAGCTAAATCGCAATTTAAAACATCGCAAGAATTCTGGAATTTGTTCTGGCCTAGCTTGACCGCTATGGTTGGCTTCTGGGCAACTTTAACTCTGAATATATCCGACTTTACCCGTTATGCCAAAAGCCAGCGGGCTCAAGTTGTTGGGCAATTATCTGGCCTGCCAACCACCATGACGTTCTTTGCCTTCATTGGTGTTGCTGTTACCAGTGCCACCATCATTATCTTTGGTGAAGCCATTTGGGATCCGGTGGTATTGGTGCGCCGCTTTGAATCAACCTGGCTGGTATTGTTTGCGATGGTTGCGGTAATAATTGCGACAATCTCAACCAATGCAGCAGCCAATGTGGTTGGCCCTGCAAATGCGTTTTCTAATATGTTTCCGGCCAAAATTGATTTTAAACGCGGCGGTTATATTACCGGTGTTATCGGAATATTGATGATGCCTTGGAAGTTGATTGCCGATCCAAGTGGCTATATTTTCACTTGGTTAATTGGTTATTCGGCATTGCTGGGGCCAGTTATCGGTATCATCTTGGTTGATTACTTTTTGATTCGCAAAACCCAGCTCAATGTTACCGACTTGTATCGGCGTAAAGGCCGATATGGCGGGGTGAACCCCTTTGCGATTATCGCCTTAATTATCGGTATTATCCCCAATATACCGGGTTTCCTGGCGCATATTGGCTTATACAGCGGTACTGGGTTTATAGTGAACCTGTATAACTATGCATGGTTTATCGGTTTGGGGATTTCTAGTCTGGTTTATTATATTTTGATGAGGAAACAGCGTTTGTGAGTATTAAAAAAGGCCGCTTGTGCGCCGTAACAATCAAGCAAAACTTTGTTGATTTACATGCCCCATTAAACGCCCTGCAAGCTGAGCAAGAGGCTGCTCGTTGCCTGTTTTGCCACGATGCCCCTTGTGTTGATGCCTGTCCTACTGGTATTGATGTGCCCGGTTTTATTCGCAAGATTGCCAGCGGCAATATAAACGGTGCTGCCGTTACAATTTTAGAAGAAAACATTATGGGCGGTACATGCGCCAATGTTTGCCCGGTAGAAGAATTATGCGAAGAGGTTTGCGTTAAAAACACCTCCGAGCATAAACCAGTAGTCATTGGCCAGTTACAACGCTTTGCTACCGATCATTTATTCGCACAAGCCAAACAACCATTTCAACGAGCTCCGGCAAGTGGCAAACATATTGCAGTGCTTGGTGCTGGGCCTGCAGGTTTATCTTGCGCCCACAGGCTGGCAATGCTCGGTCATCAAGTTAGTATTTTTGAGGCGCGCGAGAAAGCAGGGGGTCTGAATGAATACGGACTGGCAGCCTATAAAATGAATGATCAACGCGCTGCCAAGGAAGTGGAGTTTATTCTTGCTATTGGCGGCATTGAAATCAAGTATGGGCAATCTCTAGGCAAAGACATCAGTTTGGATTCCCTGCGCCAGCAATTTGATGCCGTATTTATTGGCCTTGGGCATAATGCTGTCAATTCGCTGGGTCTGGATAATGAAGCAGTCGATGGTGTATATAACGCGGTTGATTATATCGAAGAAATTCGCCAACAAGATTTATCCAGTCTGCCAGTAGGCCGCGATGTCGTGGTTATCGGCGGTGGTAATACAGCTATTGATATTGCCGTACAGATAAAAAAACTTGGGGCAGAAAATGTGAGTATGGTTTATCGCCGTGGCCTGAAAGAAATGGGGGCTACAGATTATGAGCAGGAAATCGCGCAAATCAACGGTGTAGTAATTCGCACCCACGCAAAACCAAGCGTTATTCATGCAGCTGATGGCAAACTAAGCGCGGTTGAGTTTGAATATACGCAAAGCGATTCAGATGGTCGCTTAGTTGGCACTGGCGAAAGCTTTAGCCTGCCTGCCGATCAGTTATTCAAAGCCATTGGCCAATCTTTTAATGCACAATCGCTACAAGATAGCGACTGCCCACAGTTAGCTGCTGGCAGAATTCAGGTAGATGAGCAACAACGCACCAGTCTGGATAATGTCTGGGCCGGAGGCGATTGCACCGTTGGTGTTGACCTGACGGTAGAGGCTGTAAACGACGGCAAATTAGCCGCACTTTCAATTCACGAGTTCTTGGACTAATTATGGCTGATCTTAGCTGCAAAATTGCCGGAGTTACTTCACCTAATCCATTCTGGCTGGCATCGGCGCCACCTACCGACAAACAATACAATGTTGAACGAGCATTTGAAGCTGGTTGGGGAGGAGTGGTTTGGAAAACTCTGGGCGAGGCAGGCCCGCCAGTAGTTAATGTTAGTTCGCGTTATGGTTCGGTTGACTATAACGGCCAGCGTATGATTGGTTTTAATAATATCGAGCTAATCACCGATCGACCACTACAAGTAAACTTAGATGAAATTGCCGCTGTAAAAAAAGCCTGGCCAGATCGCGCCATGGTGGTGTCCTTAATGGTGCCCTGCAACGAGCAAGCCTGGAAAGAAATTCTGCAAAGAGTTGAGCAAACAGGCTGCGATGCAGTTGAGTTAAACTTTGGCTGCCCGCACGGCATGAGCGAACGCGGTATGGGCGCTGCTGTTGGTCAGGTACCAGAATATATTCGCGATGTGACCGGCTGGTGTAAAACTTATACAGACTTACCAGTGTTTGTAAAACTAACCCCTAATATTTCCGATATAAGACAACCCGCCAGAGCTGCCCACGAAGGTGGCGCTGATGCAGTTTCATTGATCAATACCATCAACTCAATAGTATCTGTTGATCTAGATATTATGGCG